>JAVVFK010000456.1:0-626 GCA_032251015.1 Elusimicrobiales bacterium | reverse complement strand
CCGCCAGGGCCAGCGGGGCGGAAACGCGCCGGCCCAGTCCCGCCAGGGAACAGGCGGCGTAGACCAACAGGGTGACGAAACCTACGTTGGAACCCGACGCGACCAGCAGGTGCATGGCGCCGGAATCCTGGAAGGCACGCTTGTCCGCAGGGCTTATTTTTCGTTTTTCCCCGAGCACCACCCCCGCCATGACCGCCGCTTTTTCAGGTTCCAGCGAACCGGCGAAGGCCCGCAGCGACTTTTCCCGCAGGGCCGCCGCCGCGCTGCGCACCGGTCCGGGCACGGAAACGGACCGCGCCGTGTCCGCCCGGAACTCCCCCCTGAAGCCGCGGTTGCGCAGGAAGGACGCCCAGTCCAGCCCGCCCGGGAACCTGGGTCCTTCCGGCTCGGAGCCGAAACCCTCGAGTTCCAGGACCTCCCCGAGCCGGGGGGCCTCCCCTTTTAGACGCACGTAAAGCAGCCCCTCGCAGCCGGGCGGCTCGCTCTCCGCGGCCTTGAAAGCGAAGGCGACGCCGCCGGCGGCGGGAGCCGGAAAACCGGCCACCCTCCCCCGCACCGAACTGCGGTACCCGCCGCCGAAGCAGGCCGCCGGGGAGGGAGGCCCGGAGAACCTTTCGACGAGCCAG
>JAVVFK010000455.1:0-647 GCA_032251015.1 Elusimicrobiales bacterium | reverse complement strand
GGTGCGCGGCCGGCGCGTCGGGCTGCTCACCAACCACACCGGACGGGTGCGCACCCCCGGAGGCGAAGTGCGGAGCACGGCGGACCGGCTGCACGCCCACCCCGAGGTGGAGCTGGTGGCGCTCTTCAGCCCCGAGCACGGCATCCGTGGCGACGCCGAGGCGGGCGAGGCGGTGGACTCCTCCACCGACGCTGCCACCGGGCTTCCGGTGCACTCCCTCTACGGCGGCACCCGGCGTCCCACGCCGCAGATGCTCTCGGGCGTGGAGGTGCTCGTCTTCGACATCCAGGACGTGGGCGCGCGCTACTACACCTACCTCTGGACCATGACGCTCGCCATGGAGGCCGCGGCCGAGGCCGGCATCCCCTTCGTGGTCCTGGACCGCCCCAACCCCATCGGCGGCCACGCCGTGCAGGGGAACGTGCTCGACCCGGCGTTCGCCTCGTTCGTGGGGCGTTTTGCGGTGCCCATGCGGCATGGACTCACCCCCGGCGAGATGGCCCGTCTGGTGGCCGGGGAGTACGGCGTGGGCGACCGGGACGCGCTGGCCGTGGTTCCGCTGCAGGGGTGGCAGCGCACAATGGAATACGTGGAGACCGGCCTGCCCTGGACCGCGCCCTCCCCCAACATGCCCGATGAGGTGAGCG
>JAVVFK010000454.1:0-652 GCA_032251015.1 Elusimicrobiales bacterium | reverse complement strand
GGCGCGTGACAATCGTGTCCCGGGATGTGCAGGAGGCCGTGGGGAGGGTCGACCGCATCCGGCAACTCAACAGGGTGAAGACATGAAACGGGATCGCGTCAGCGTCATCATGGGCTCCGACTCGGACCTGCCGGTCATGCAGGCCGCGGTGGATCAGCTGGTGGAATTCGGGGTCCCGTACGAGGTGGACATCATCTCGGCCCACCGGACGCCGGAGAGGCTCTTCGAGTACGCCGGCGGGGCGTCCGCCCGCGGGATCGGCGTATTCATCGCCGGCGCCGGGGGGGCCGCCCACCTGCCGGGCATGGTGGCCGCGGTCTCGGCCCTGCCCGTGATCGGCGTCCCGATCCGGTCGTCCAATTCCATCGACGGCTGGGACTCGATCCTCTCCATCCTGCAGATGCCGGGCGGAGTGCCCGTCGCTACGGTGGCGCTGAACGGCGCCCGCAACGCCGGCATCCTGGCCGCCCAGATCCTGTCGGTCGGAGACCAGGGCCTGCACGAGAGGCTGCTGCGCTTCAAGGAGGAGCTCCGCGAGAAGGGCCTGGAGAAGTCCGCGAACCTGAAGTCCTGAGGTCCTGAGGTCGGGCTCCCGCTCGTCCCGGGCCAGGGCCGGGGAGAGGGGGACCGCGGCCGAGATCCGCGCCGTCAG
>JAVVFK010000453.1:0-667 GCA_032251015.1 Elusimicrobiales bacterium | reverse complement strand
CCTTTACCTCACCAACTAGCTGATAGGCCGCAAGCTCATCCTTTAGCGACAGCAAAGAGGCCGCCTTTCCCCCCAAGGGGGCTTATGTAGTATTAACCTCGATTTCTCGAGGGTATCCTTCACTAAAGGGTAGATTCTCACGTGTTACTCAACCGTCCGCCGCTGTACTCATTCCCGAAGGAACTTTCTCGCTCGACTTGCATGTGTTAGGCGCGCCGCCAGCGTTTATTCTGAGCCAGGATCAAACTCTCCATTACAAAACCTAGCTTATCTGGGACTACCTTAAAACGGCAGGTAATTTTCGAAAATTTTATTTCTCCGTGAATTTCAAAGAACTTTTTTATCGCTTGCATCGCTTAAAGTTGCGATGCTTACTAACGATTGTGATAAAATTATACTTGCATTTTGAATACTGTCAACATTTTTTTTAATTTTTTTAAAAGTTTTTTATTTCTCTTCTAAAACAAACTAATGATGCTTCCAGAGATGCCTCACAAAAACCGTGGTGCAAATGCAGGTATACATGTCAAAAACCGTTCATAATTGAGCTACGTCATCAAGTTCAACTTGTATGATGTGCTTCAGCTCTTTCAAAGCGACCTCGAAATTATCGTTTAAAATATGATAATTGTAAAGAGGGAATTTTATTTCACGCTCAATTTCCCAC
>JAVVFK010000452.1:0-677 GCA_032251015.1 Elusimicrobiales bacterium | reverse complement strand
TGGCAACTGTGGGCGCGGGTCTCGCTCGTTGCCTGACTTAACAGGATGCTTCACAGTACGAACTGACGACGGCCATGCACCTCCTCTCAGCGATTCGGGTAAGACCTTCAGCCTGACCTACATATTGCTGTCGCACCCGGTGAGTTTTCCGGCGTTGAATCCAATTAAACCGCAGGCTCCACCCGTTGTAGTGCTCCCCCGCCAATTCCTTTAAGTTTCAGCCTTGCGACCGTACTTCCCAGGTGGCTCGCTTAACGGCTTCCCTGCGGCACCAGACACGGACGCACCGTGCCTGACACCTAGCGAGCATCGTTTACGGCTAGGACTACCCGGGTATCTAATCCGGTTTGCTCCCCTAGCTTTCGTCCCTCACCGTCGGACCCGTTCTGGTAAGGCGCCTTCGCCACAGATGGTCCCCCAAGGATTACAAGATTTCACTCCTACCCTTGGAGTACCCCTTACCTCTCCCGGTCCCAAGCCTGACAGTATCCCTTAGAAGCCTGACAGTTAAGCTGTCAGATTTCCCAAAGGACTTTTCAGGCCGGCTACGGACCCTTTAGACCCAATAAAAACGGTTACCACTCGGGCCGCCGGTGTTACCGCGGCGGCTGGCACCGGTCTTGCCCGGCCCTTGCTAACAAATGAGTGTTAATCATCTGGACAGCCAACATTTGATG
>JAVVFK010000451.1:0-702 GCA_032251015.1 Elusimicrobiales bacterium | reverse complement strand
CAAGGGTTTTTCTCGCTGTCATGGCCATCTCCACAAGCTGGGTTCAGCACGAAAGGCTCAAGGCTCACCCCGGGGGGCAGCCGGGGTTCTGCCTTGGGCTCCAGAATACCACACTCCTGCAAGCACGAAGGGGTTGCGCGCAAGCCCGCGGACGACCCGCCTGTGGCGGAGAGGACCATGACCGCAGCGAGTAGCGGGGAAGACCACCAGCTCCCCTTCTCCAATCTTCGGTCCTCCTTGTATACTGCGCCGTGGCGGCGTGACCCGGGTTGCCCGCAGGGTGTGCCTTAGGAGGGGGCTCATCAGGTTTCCTGGTTGGCGGGCCGGGGGCCTCCCCGGAGGCGGCGCAGGCGGCTTTTGCGATACCCAATCGGATACGGGATGACCTTTCCCACCCTCGTTGGAATGCTACGGGCATCCGGAAATCAAAGGGTTCCTGCGCCGCCGGAGGGGAGGCCCCCGGCCCGCTCGCCGTAACGCATGCCTCGACGGTCTGAGGGCTAGCCTCGTTAGAACTACCTCGACGTGGAGCAGCCATGCCTCTGGTTATCGACAGCCTATTCTTGGAGATCACCTCCATTCTGGTGCTGAGTGCCGTGATCGGGGCGCTGGCCACCCAACTCCGCCAGCCCCTCTTGGTGGCGTTTATTGGCGTGGGCGTGCTGGCGGGGCCTTCCGGGTTCGACCTGGTCGCGGCCCACG
>JAVVFK010000450.1:0-734 GCA_032251015.1 Elusimicrobiales bacterium | reverse complement strand
TTCCGAGCAGGGTCGAGATGGCGATGAAGGCCCGGTGCATGAGGTGTGCGTGGATGGTTTTGCTATCGGCAAATACGAGGTGACGGTTGGCGAGTTCCGCCGGTTTGTAGAGAGTTCCGGGTATCAGACGGAAGCCGAGCAAGGCGACGGCTGTTATGTTGCTGAAAATGGCAAATGGAAGAAAAAGAAAGGAAAGAGCTGGCGTGATCCGAATTTTTCCCAGGGAGATAAAGAGCCGGCCGTCTGCTTGTCGTGGAATGACAGCCAGGCGTATATCGAATGGCTGAACCGGCAGAGCGGCAAACGCTACCGTCTGCCGACCGAGGCGGAGTGGGAGTATGCGGCCCGGGGCGGGACGAGCACGGCCCGGTACTGGGGGGGCAACCCGGACCAGGCCTGCGGGTATGCCAATGTCCATGATCAGACCTCGAAGCGGGTGAACGGCTTTGGCTGGGAAAATCACAACTGTGATGACGGTTATGCCGCAACCTCGCCGGTGGGCAGCTTCAAGCCCAACGGGTTTGGTCTGTACGACATGCTGGGCAATGTCTGGGAGTGGAACCAGGACTGGTTCGGTTCGGGCTATTACGGTTCCAGTCCCCGTAACAACCCCACCGGCCCCTCATCCGGCTCGGGCCGGGTGCTTCGGGGCGGCTCCTGGGGCAGCAACCCCAGGTACGCGCGGGCGGCGTACCGTGACAGGAACACGCCGGGCAACCGCAGCGGCGGCCTTG
>JAVVFK010000044.1:0-13007 GCA_032251015.1 Elusimicrobiales bacterium | reverse complement strand
GTTGTTGGACAGCAGGGCGATAAGAAATTCCTCGTAATCCTTGCCCACACGCTTCCAGCGCGCCGGCAGGATGGCCGGGCGGAAAGCGTTGACCCCGAAGCGGACCCGGGGCACCTTCAGGTTCAACTTGCCGATGCTCAGGGGCAACAAACGGTCGTAGAAGCCGTTGCCGTCGTCGCCGGGCGTCTGCGCCAGGTAATTGGCGCGGTCATGCTTCATGAGCGCGTTCACCACGGTCTCCAGAATGCCGCTCATCCCGGGGTTGCCTCCGGCTGAAAGCTGCCCGGCGAGCTCCGCGGCCAGCTTCTCAACCGCAGTCTGCTGCGGGGTCAGATCCATGTTCTTTCTTCGCATATAGTCTCCTTTGTAAGTATTCTATTTTTCCTGCCAGACTATACACAATCTTTCCGAGACCCCCGGTGTTGGTGCTCGACGGGAACGGCACGGCGATGGGAATAATATCCCTTGGCGATCTGGCGGTGAAGGGGCAGCTGTCCCTCGCCTGCGAGGCGCTGGGTAAGGTTTCCGCCGTGCGGTAAGTCCCGCGCCGCTTACGGGGCGGCGCGCTTTTTGACGGTAGGAAAGGGGGGAGTTATGCTGTTGATGAAGAAAGAGGAACTGAAGGAACTGATGGACGCCAGGACGGGGCCCTGCGTTTCCATCTATATGCCGACGGTGCAGAGCACCATAGAGACGAAGCAGAACCCGATAAGGTTCCGCAAGCTGCTCGCGGAGGCGGAGCACAAGCTGGCGGCTTCGGCGGTGAGGCGGCCGCGTATCGAAGAACTTACCTCGTCCTGCCGGACCATGCTGGAGGACAATCTCTTCTGGCAGTACCAGATGGGCGGGCTGGCCGTCTTCCTGTCGCCGGAACTCAAACGCGCCTACACCCTGCCGCTGGAATTCACCGAAACGGCGGCGGTCGGGGAGCGCTTCTATATCCGGCAGCTCCTGCCGCTTTTCGCCGAGGACGGACGCTTCTGGGTGCTGGCGCTCAACCGCCGGACGGTGAAGCTCTACCAGTGCAGCCGCTACAGCGTCTCGGAAACGGACCTGCGCGGCGCTCCAAAGAGCATTACCGACCTCCTGGACTTCCAGGCCGGCGAAAAACAGCTCCAGTTCCATAGCCGTACCGCGGGCCGCGCGGCCCGGGCGCGCCGGGCTGTCGTCTTCCACGGCTCCGGCGAGGACAGCGACGAGGACAAGGAGAACATCCTGTTCTATTACCGCAGCGTCAACAGGGCCGTCCGCGCGCTGCTCAACGGGCAGGGCGGGCCGCTGGTGCTGGCCGGGGTGGACTACCTGACCCGCATCTACGAGAAGGCCAACACCTATCCCCGCGTCTGCGACGGCAGGATAACGGGCAACCCGGACGGGCTCCGCCCGGAGGTCCTCCGGGACAAGGGCTGGGAAGTGGTGAGGCCGGGCTTCGAGGCGGGGACCGCGGAAGCCGTGAAGCGGTATTTGCAGCTGCAGGGTACGCCGCGCGCGGCCAACCATATCAAGACCATACTTCAGGCCGCCAACGAGGGGAGGGTGGGCGAACTCTTCGTTTCCGCCAGGGACCAGCGCTGGGGCGTTTTCGAGGACAACTCGGGGGTGATGGAAGTTCATCCCAGGCAGGCCCCGGGCGACCTGGACCTGCTGGAACTTTGCGCGGCGCGCACACTGGAACACGGCGGACAGGTCTACGCGCTGGAGCCGGAACGCATGCCCGGCGCCGCGCCCGCGGCGGCCATCTTCAGGTACTGAAAAGGGCGGGGGAGGTGCCGAGATGCTGGACGCACTGGCGCTGTCGTTGGGCGCCAATATAGCCGTCCTCATCCTCGCCGCGGCGTCGGTGACCAATATGATACAGGCGGCGATGCTCGTCGTCCTTCTGGGGCTCGTCCTCATGGGGTTCAGCGGGCCCGAAGCGGCCGTCGCCAATGTGCATCCCATGAGCGCGCTGCTGCTGGCCGCGGCGGTCGCGGGTTTTCTGCTGGTGTACCGCAGCAGCAAGGAACCGATGTGGAGGCCCAGACAGACCCGCGATACGGTCGAGGATATTCCCAAAGAAGAGTACCGCCGGCAGGACCTGGGCAGGCTGATCGCGGGGTATGCGGCCACCGCCGCAGTCGTTATCCTCGCCGGGGCCGCCGTCGCGCACACCGTGGGCAACATCGTCGAAACGACCGGGCTCAACGAAAGCGTGGCGGGAGGACTGCTCTCGGCGCTCGCCACTTCGCTGCCGGAGCTGGTCACCACTATCGCCGCGGTCCGGGCCGGCGCTTTGACGCTGGCCGTAAGCGATATCGTGGGCGGGAATTACTTCGACGTGCTCTTCATCTTCGCGGCCGACGTCTTCTATCTGAAAGGTTCCATCTATCACGCCGAGGGGGTCGGCGAGCGCGAGCAGTTCCTGACCGGGCTGGCGCTGCTGCTCAACGCCGTGCTCCTGCTGGGACTGCTCTACCGCCAGCGCGCGGGCCCCGGCAATATCGGCTTCGAAAGTTTCCTGATACTCACGCTGTACCTGGCGGGGTTCTCCGTCCTGGGCTTACTGATGTGAGCCGGCGGCCGGGAGGGAATAAAAAAGCCCCCCGGGGTACGGGGGGCTTTTTATTACGGACCGTCCTGGTCTCAGTTGAGGCCGGAGAGGGTGCGGAGCATCTCGTAGGCGGGCAGGTCGCCGGCCACTTTGACGTCCCCGAAGTCCGCGGCCAGCTCGGGGAGCTGCCTGGACGGGATCTGGGCGGTCATGGCGGAGAGCTTGGTCACGTCCTCTCCGCGGCAGCCGTCGGAGGCGCACACATTGGAGACGCGGCAGCTGCCCTTCCAGACGTAGTCGTTCTCGCCGCGCACCAGGATGCCCTCGATGACGTGGGTCCTGGCGTTGAACACCGCGGATCCGGAGTTGCCGCCGTAGGTGTCGAGGTTGGCCACGAAGTAGCCGGGCTTGTTGATGTTGCGCACCGTGGCGCCGCCCGCGATCTTGGTGGGCAGGCCGGCCGGGTGGCCGATGACCAGCAGCGGGTCGCCGTTCCTGAGCGTGTCGGCGGTGTTGTACTTGAGCGGGGTGTGGCCGGTGACGGGCCTGTCGAGCTTGATCAGGGCCCAGTCGGCGCCGGAACCAACTTCCTCGCGGCCGATGAGCTTGGCGCAGGAGTAGACGTCGTTGGCGGGCACGTTGTTGGGCATGACGCCGGCTTCCTTTATGCCGAAGCCGAAGACGAACTTGGTGCCGGTGCAGGCGTATTCGCTCCTGACGCAGTGGCCGGCCGTCATGATGACGTCGGGGGCCACGAGCGAGCCGGAGCAGAAGGCGCCCACGGGCTGCTCGCGGAACTTCTCGGAAGGACAAAGGTTGAGGGCGTCGCCGAAGTTGGCGGTCGCCACGCGGGCCGTGGCGCCGTCCAGCTTCACGTGCTCGTTCTTCCAGAACGAGACCACCGAGCGCGCCAGTTCCTTCATATCGGCCGGCGCTTCGAAATAGTCGAGGCGGTTGTCGTCGCCGTAAATGCTTTTGTCTTCCGCTTTGGCGAAAGAGGGCAGGATAAAGGCCAGCGCCGCTATCCCGGAAACAATTTTGTTCTGCCGCTTCATATGTGTCCTCCGTTAACCGTCTTCTGCGTCATTATGTTATACCCTTTCCCGGGAGGGGCCGCCACGGTTCAAGGGCCTATTTTCGTATAGGTCCCATGCCGCCGCGGACCCGGGCCCTTCCCTATGTATCTTTTATATAATGGGGACTGATGAACGCCGGTATCAAGACCCTGGACGGCCTGGTAAAGACCGCCATCGCCCGCATAAAGGCGCTGGAGGACGAGAACGCCCTCCTGCGCAAACAGGTGGAGAGTTACGCCGCCGACAGGACGAAACTGATGAAAGCCGGCCGGGGCCCCGCGGCCGAAGAAGCCCGCAGGCGGCTCAAGAAGAGGCTGGCCCGGCTCTGCGAGAAGATCGAGAAGGCCTCCAGTTCGCAGGGATTCCTCTTCGACGGTCTGGACGACGAATGATGCATAATGACGAGACCCAGGTAACCGTAAAGGGCGTAAAGCTCAATATAGCCATGGAGGGGCTGACCCCCATGGAAGTGGCCGCCATAGCGCAGCAGGTCGAGGAGAAGATGACCGAGCTGGAGCCCGGCCTCAAGCGCGTCGACACTCAGAAACTGGCCATACTGGCCGCGATGCACTTCGCCGCCGAACTTTTCAACCTGGAACACAAATCCAAGGACCTGCGCGCCGCCGATTCCCGCAAGATAGAGGAGCTGGCGGCCGGCCTCAAAGAGGCCCTGGGCTCCGAACCGCTTTAAAATGGAAGGGTCCCTGTTCGAAACGCCCGCTCCCGGCGGCGACGAAGCCGGGGAGCAGAAGGACCAGCGGCAGTCGCCGCTGGCCGCCCGACTGGCGCCGTCAGCGCTGGAGCAGTTCGCCGGCCAGGATCATATCCTGGCCGACGGGAAACTGCTGCGCCGCGCCATCGAGTCCGACAATGTCCGCTCGGCCGTGTTCTACGGCCCTTCCGGCTGCGGCAAGACCGCCACCGCCCGGCTCATAGCCTCGCGCACCAAGGCGCGGGTCTTCGAACTCAACGCGGTGACCGCCGGCGTGGCGGAGCTTAAAAAAATACTCGAGGCCGCCCGCGCGCTGCGCGAATCGGGCCTGGCCCCGGTCTCGCTGCTGCTCCTCGACGAGATACACCACTTTAACCGTACGCAGCAGGACGCCCTGCTGCCCTCCGTGGAGAAAGGCGATATAGTCCTCATAGGCCTCACCACCGAGAACCCCTATTTCTACATAAACTCGGCGCTGCTGTCGCGCTTTTTGGTCTTCGAGTTCAAGCCGCTTGAGCCCGAGGCCCTGCGCAAGGTGCTCGGCCGCGCCCTGTCGGACGAGAAGGGCCTGGCCGCGCTGCGGCCCGAACTCACCCCCGAGGCCGAGAAATACCTGGTGGAGAATTCCTCCGGCGACGCCAGGCGGCTGCTCAACGCCATAGAGCTGGCCGCCGTGACTACGCCGCAGGGCAAGGGCGGCAAGAGGCATATCGATATCGGAGTGGCGAAGGAATCCATACAGCGCCGGTCGCTGCGCTACGACAAGAGCGCCGACGAGCATTACGACCACGCCTCGGCCTTCATAAAATCCATGCGCGGCTCCGACCCCGACGCGGCGGTGTATTGGCTGGCCAAGATGTTAGAGGCCGGCGAAGACCCCCGGTTCCTTGCCCGCCGCATACTCATCTGCTCCGCCGAGGACGTGGGCAACGCCAACCCCAACGCCCTGCTGATAGCGCAGGCCGCTTTTTCCGCCGTCGCCTCGCTGGGCATGCCCGAGGGCCGCATACCGCTGGCCCAGGCCGCTATCTACGTGGCCTGCTCGCCCAAGTCCAACGCCGCCTACCTGGCCATAAACGGGGCGCAGGCCGAGGTGCGCGGCGGGGCGGAACGGGCCGTGCCGCTGCATCTGCGCGACGCGTCCAAGGACGGCGAGGCCTTCGGCCACGGCAAGGGGTACAAGTACCCGCACGATTTCGACGGCCATTACGTGCGGCAGGAATATATGCCCGAGCCGAAGCGCTTTTACGAACCGACCGAGCAGGGCTTCGAGGCCGAGATAGCCAGGCGGCTGCGCCGGCTGCGGGGGGAGAAATAGTGGCCGAGCGGGTCTACACCGTCAGCGAGCTGAGCCGCGGCGTGAAGACGCTGCTCGAGGCCTCGTTCCGCGAGCTGTGGGTGGAGGGTGAGATCTCAGGCTACAAACTGTCCGCCGCGGGCCATATCTACTTCGACCTCAAGGACGCCTCCTCCAATATCTCCGCCGTCATGTTCCGCGGCCCGGCCTCGGGGCTCAGGTTCGAGCCGCAGAACGGGCTTCTGGTGCGCGCGCGCGGCGGCGTCACCACCTACGATAAACAGAGCAAGTACCAACTGATGGTCAAAGAACTGGTGCCGGCCGGCATAGGCCCGCTGCAGCTGGCTTTCGAGCAGCTTAAGAAAAAACTCCAGGACGAAGGGCTCTTCGACCCCGCCCGCAAGCGGCCGATACCGGCGCTGCCGCAGAAGATAGGCGTGGTCACCTCCCCTACGGGCGCCGCCATACGCGATATTCTTTCGGTGCTCGGCCGCCGCTACGCCAACCTCCATATCATCATAGCCCCGGTCAAAGTGCAGGGCGCGGGCTCCAGGGAGGAGATCGCGCAGGCGATAGAGGACCTCAACGCCGGCTTCCCCGATATCGACGTCGTGCTGGTGGGCCGCGGCGGCGGCTCGATGGAGGACCTCTGGTCCTTCAACGAGGAAATAGTGGCCCGGGCCATAGCCGGGTCGAAGATCCCGGTCATCTCATGCGTGGGACACGAGACCGATTTCACCATAGCCGACTTCGTCGCCGACCTGCGCGCGGCCACGCCGTCGGCCGCCGCCGAGCTGGTGGTCAAAAGCAAGGTGGAGCTGGCCGCCAATATCGCGCAGCTCGAGAAGCGGCTGCTGCAGTCGCTGCGCATCTATTACGAGAACCTCAGCGGCCGGTTCCTGCGGCTGGCCGGCCACCGCGCCTTCCGCGACCCGATGACCATGCTGGAGCGCCCCACGCAGCGCCTGGACCAGGCCGTGGAAGGCCTTTTCTACGCCGGGGAGGACAGGCTGCGCCGGGCCGGCGAGCGCCTCAACCTCTACTCGCATAAACTGACCGCGCTCAGCCCGCTGTTCCCGCTCAGGAAGGGCTACGCCATCGTGAAGGACTCCGCCGGCAGAGCCGTGCGCAGCGCGGCGGGCCTCAAGGCCGGCGACCGCCTGGACCTGCGCTTCGCCGAGGGCCGCGCGGGAGCCGAGGTGACGGAAACGGGCGGCGCCCCCGCCGCCGCTCCGCCGCGCGCCGCCGACGCCCCTAAAAAGACCGCAAAACCCGGAAAGACCGACATCCCCGGACAGGAGACATTATGGTGAAAAAAGAAAAGACCCAGGGCTTCGAGGAGAAACTCTCCAAGCTCGAGGACATAGTCGGCAAGCTCGAGGATGAGACCACGCCGATAGAGGAGTCGCTCGAGCTCTTCGAGGAGGGCGTCGGGATCTCGAAGGAACTCTCCGAGAAGCTCGAGGAGATAAAGAAGAAGATAGAGGTGCTCCGCAAGGACGCCGAGGGCAAACTCAGGCTGGAGAAGTTCGAGGAAGACGGGGAATAGGAAAAAGGGGGATAAATGGCTGAATTCAAGTTCAGCGGATGGACGGCCGCGGCCGCGCTGCTGGTGTTCGGGGGATTGCTGGCGGCCCGCGCTTTTTCGATGGGGGACATGAAGGATAACGATGACCTTACGCGCAAAGTCAGCGAACGGCTGATGAGCGAGTATATGCCGCAGGAGACGGAGAGAATGAACGGCCTGATGGCCTCCGGCATGGAGGAAGCGGCTATGGATATGGCCGCCAAGCTCTCAGGGACGGAACTGGAGATAAAGGAACTCAAGGTCAGCTATCCCGTCTATCTTTTTTCGACCGGTAAAAGGGAGGGCGTCGTAAAAGTCCGCTTCATCCTTTCCGACGGGGACGGGACCATAAAGGACGGGATCAACTATTACCGTTTCGAGCACAACCCGCTGGGCGGTACCTGGTATATAGTAAGGCCGACCGGCGAATTCGACTATTACGCCAAATTCCTCCTCTGACAGCCTTTCCGGCTAGCCTGTTCCGACGATTGTCTCCCCGCGCTCCCGTTTTTTAAGATGGGAGCCGGGGGGAGATCCGGCGGGTTTACGCCGGCGCCGTCCCCGTATAAAGGGGGGATAATGAACAAGAAAATGAGGGCAAGCACTCTGGCCAGGCACGCCTATACGCAGATCTACGCGGACTACCTGCGCAGCGGCGACCTGGAGGAAGCCACGCGGCAGGTGGCGCACGAGATACACCGGAACCGGGGGGACAAGCCGGGCACGCCGCAGGGGGACTGGGAAGAGGCCGAGCGGATCACGCGCGAATGGGCGCGGACGATAACCGAAACCTCGCAGTCGCACCTGTTCGACAAGGCGCTGGAGAAAACCAGGCACTGGCTCAAGGAGCTGGAGCAGGAACTGGGCATGTCCAACCCGAACGAAGCCTGGCGCGCGCTGCGCGCGGTGCTGCACGCGGTGAGGGACCGCCTGCCGGTGAAGGAATCCACCGAGTTCGCTTCGCAGCTGCCGGTAATGATAGCCGGCATGTATTACGCCGGCTGGACGCCGATCGGCAAGCCTGTAAAGATCCGCAGCCTCGAGGCGTTCATGGACAAGGTAGCCGCTCAGCTTCCCAGGGGTACGGACCCGCTGATCATGACCCGCGGGGTCATGCGTGTGCTCGAGCGGCATATCTCGGCCGGCGAGATGGACGATGTAAGGCATAATTTCCCCGAACAGCTGAAGGAACTCTGGAGCGAACTGCCCCAGCGCGGGCGCTGAGCCTTTCCTCTTAAAAAAAAGCCCTTTATGGGGGGGCTTTTTTTTATTTTGTAACATGTAGGCATGAAGATCCGGCTGGACGTGGCCTGCGTGGAGCAGGGCCTCTTCGAGACCCGCGAGAAGGCCCTGCGCGCCATCATGGCCGGCCTGGTCACGCTCAACGGCCGGCCCGCCGACAAGGCCGGCCAGCCCGTGCGCGACGGCGACGTCGTAGAGCTAATCCAGCCCGGCTGCCCCTACGTCTCGCGCGGCGGCCTCAAACTAAAGGGCGCGCTGGACCACTTTAAGATCGATCCCAAAAACCGGACCTGCCTCGATATCGGCGTGGCCACCGGCGGTTTCACCGACTGCTTCCTGCAGGCCGGCGCGCGCAAAGTGTACGCCGTGGACGTGGGCGACGGACAGATACACGAGAGGATAAAGGCCGAACCCCGCGTCGTCTTCATGCCCAAGACCAACGCCCGTTTTCTCAAACCGGAACTGTTCCCCGAAAAGCCCGGTCTCTGCGCCATAGACGTCTCGTTCATCTCGCTCAAGCTCATACTCGGCCCCGTAGTCTCCGTCATGGCCCCGGGCGGGGAGATAGTCGCGCTGGTCAAACCGCAGTTCGAGCTGCAGCCCGCCGACCTGCGCAAGGGCATAGTGAAGGACGAGGAGAGGCGGCAGAAGGCCATGGACGGCATGAGGGCCTGGCTGAAGGAGTCGCTGCCCTCCGTCGCCGAGGCCGGGCTCACCGATTCGCCGATAAAAGGAGCCAAGGGCAACCTCGAGTTCCTCTGGCTGCTGCGGACGGCCGCCTCATGAGTTTTCCCTACACCCTAGCCTGCGCCGTCTGGGAGTTCACGCTCGCCTGCAACCTCGACTGCATCCATTGCGGCTCCAGCGCCGGCTCCAAAAGGGAGAAAGAACTCGATACCGCCGAGGCTCTCAAGCTCTGCGGCGATCTGAAAGCCGCCGGCTGCCGGGGCGTGGCGCTGATGGGCGGCGAGCCTTTCCTGCGCAAGGATTTCTGGACGGTGGCCGCGCGGATACGCGAACTCGGCATGGAGCTCTCGGTCATCACCAACGGCACCGTGCGCCCGAGGGACGTCTTCAGCCGCCTCAAGGCGCTCTCCCCGCGCGCGGTGGCGGTCAGCATAGACGCGGCAGAGCCGGCCCTGCACGACCGCATACGCGGCCGCGAAGGCGCCTTCGCCGATTCCTGGTCGTTCATGGAGGACGCGCTGGCCGCCGGACTTCCCGTCAGCGTCATAACGACGGTGCATAAACTCAATCTCGGCCAGCTGGCCGCTCTGCGGGAAAAACTCAAAGGGCGGGGCCTGGCCTGGCAGGTGCAGACCGCCGGCGCCGAGGGGCGCAGGTTCCCCAAAAAGCTCCTGCTCGACCGCGACGAGTTCTACGCCGTCGGCATGTTCATAGAATCCACCCGCCGGCGCTGCAGGCCGGAGGAGCTGGCCGTGATCGGCGCGCACGACCTGGGCTACAATTCCGCGCGTCTGATAAACGTATCGCTCTACGAGAAATGGGAAGGCTGCCAGGCCGGCGTCTCCATACTGGGCATACGCAGCGACGGCGGCTTCATCGGCTGCCTGGCCATAAACGACGACAGGTTCGTCGAGGGCAACGCGCGCACGACGCGGGTCAAGGAACTCTGGCGCAGCCGCTCGGCCTTCCCTTACACCCGTAATTTCCGCCGGGACGACGCCGGTCCCGAATGCGCCAAATGCCGCCACCTCGACTCCTGCAAGGGCGGCTGCTCGGAGATGTCGCTGATGAAGACCGGCCGCCTGCACAACGACCCCTATTGTTTCTACGCCATCGAGCGCGCCGACGGCTCCGGTCCCAGCAAGATGGAGCGCCTGCAGGCCTTCTTCGACCAGTGCAGCCGCCCCGGCTCGCTGCGCCGGCTCTCGCGCGTATTCGCCGGCAGGAGGAAGCGCCGTGAAACTTAATATAGGCTGCGGGAACGACCGGAGGGCGGGGTGGGTGAACTTAGATTCGTCGCCGGATTCGGCCGCCGACAAGGTCATGCCGGCGGAGAACCTGGACCTGCCCGACGGCTGCGCGCGGGAGATAGAGGCGCTCCACCTGGTCGAGCATCTCGGCTATTTCAAGGCGAGGTATTTCCTGTCGGAATGCTTCCGGACGCTGCGGCCCGGCGGCGGGCTCGTCATAGAGACGCCCGACATAATAAAGGCCTGCGCCGCCTTCGCCGGGGCGAAGGGCCCGGAGGAACGCGAGGCGCAGCTGGGCTGGATATACGGCGCCGAGACCGCCGGCATGGGGCACCGCTACGCTTTCCCCGAAGAATTGCTGAAAGAACTGGCCCGCAGGGCCGGCTTCGATGTGATCTCTACGGAAAGCCGGACCTATCATCCCGGTCGCGCGGCGCTGCGCTTCGAGCTGCGCCGGCACGAGGAGGACAGGCCCGCCGCATGCCAGGCCGCTCTGCGCAAGGCCGTGATGAAGGCCGGGCTTGAGGGTTTTTCGCGCGAGGAATTCTCCGCCGCGCGCGACGAGGCCGTAGACCGAGCCTGCGCCATGACGCTGAAGGGGGAGGCCGCGGGCGTATTGACCATCGCCGCCGCCCCGGCCGTCGCGCGGCTGGCGCTGGAGCTCATGGGCGAAGCCGCTAAGAAAGAGGCCGTCGCGGCTTCGCTGATCGCCCATTGCGGCGGCGCGGCGCTGGCATGGCGCGCTCTTATGACCGTGCAGCCCAAGGGCGGCGCGCAGGGCCCGGCTTTCGCCTCGGCCGAGCTCGAATACGAAAAAGCCGCTCTGCGCGCGCTGGAGACGGACAGGCTTGAGCCGGCGCCCGGCGCGGCCGATCTCCCGCCGGTATTTTCGCGGGCTGCGGCGCGGGCGGAAGGGGATCTGTTGCTGGGCCGGGCGCTGAAAGCGGCGGGCGCGGGGGAGGAGGACGCCGGGGAAATATTCGCGATGGCGCTCTCTTTCGAGCGCGACGAGCCTCGCTTCTGGCTGGAGGCCGGGCGGTATTTCAAGGCGGCGAAAGGGAAGGCCGAGGCCGCGGACTATTTCATGAACGGGCTGCTGGCGCTGGAAGGACTGCCCGGCGTGGAGCCCCGCGACGCCATGCGCCGCGAGCTGATGAAAGAGCTCGGATAAGGAATAACTATTCCGGGGGATGTCGGCGTGTCAGCACGCAGGACACGGACTCGCGCGCATAGCGCGTCGGTCCTCGGCTCTCGCTCCTCGCGCTTGCGATGCTCGGAGCTCCGAGGCGGTCCTGCTAAGCTGACACGCCGCCTCCCCCGGCTGTCTCTTTATGGAGATCCTGCTATCGGCTTAAGCTTTTGTACAATAGGTGGAAAGGGGTGCGATATATGCAAAAGAAACTTAAAGAGACGGCTTTGAGGACGGGGATGAGCGAGAAGGAGGTCTCGGGCTTCGCGCGCGCCGGGATGTTCGGGGCCCTTGCCGCGGCCGTGCTGGGCTTTTTCGGCTGCGCACGCAACGCCGCCGACGCGCGGCCGGAGGATAAACCCGCCGCGCCGGCAATCAGCGGCTCAGCCCAGGATAGCGTCAACCGGGTTCTCGACGAGGTTAAGAAGAGCACTCCTCCCGCCGACGGGGACGTCATAAACCCCGACGAGAGCTGCGGCCCCTACCCCGGCTACCCCTGCGGCAGCCGTTACTTCACCGTAAGCGTCGCCGATTTCCGCCGGGCCGCCTGACATGAAACGCGCCGCGATCTTCGCCCCGCTGTTCCTCGTCACCGCCGCCCTGCACGCCTACCAGTGCCCGGCGCCCGCGGCGGCCGGAGATCCCGTCGCCGAGGACGCGCTCGACTGCCCGTGGGCCGGCATGGCCCGCCTGATGGAGGAGAACGCCGCCAAAAGCCTCCCTCTGGCCCCGGTCCTGGCCGGCTACGCGCCGGGCCTGGCCGCGCAGCTCGCCTCCGATAAACTCAATACGAACCTGAAGGAACTTTGGGGAGAGAGCGTCAATTTCGACGAGATGGTCCGCGCCACCATCGTTCACGACTCCATCCTTTCGTTCCTCGCCGGCGAGCTGGGCCTGCCCGGTCCGCGCGGGAAGACGGTCCACGCCGGCATGGAACACGCCTACGGCTATCTTTTCAGCCTGCTCCCGACGAAGTTCGGCTTCAAGCGCGCCCGATGGGTGCGCGACGACATAGAGGCGGGCCTGGGTTTCGCGCGCGGAGCGCTGGGGCCGTCGCCGGCCGAAGGCACGCTGCTGGCCAATATCACCTGCGTGGCCGGCGCCGCGGCCTTCGCCGACGACGCCGAAGCCGCCGCCAAACTGGCGAAGGCTTCCTACGCCTGCGGTTCCGCCGCCCGCGGCTGGAAGGCGCCGGGACATTTCAGGCTGACCGAGACGGTCTCCCTTTCCCGCAAGCGCAGCGTCGCGCTGCGCACGGACTTCCTGCCTTTCGGGTCCGTTACCTCCGGCGGCAACGCGTATCTGCTCGTCTACTCCGTAAAGGACTCCTTCCGGCCGCACTCCGTGCTGATCACGGCCTTCCCCGTCGCGGAAGGTTTCGTGGAACGGGCGCTTAACCCTGAATATCTGGGCGAAGGAAAGCAGGTGCAGACCCGCTATAACGCCTGGGTGGAGGG
>JAVVFK010000449.1:0-776 GCA_032251015.1 Elusimicrobiales bacterium | reverse complement strand
TCCATGTGACATTAGAGCCACGATGCCTCCCCGCCTGCTGCGTTGCTCCTCGGTTAAATACGGACGTATTCGCCCTCGTCGCGCCTTGCAGGCGGGGCGCCTCGTGACTCTAATGCGAGGTGGTCACCGGGCGTCGTAATTGCGTCGAAAACTCGGCAACCTAACAATCTTCGAGGGCATCCGAATTATCACACGGACTTATGCTTTGCAGTACTAGGCCCATAGCCAACAGATTGAGGGCGTGTTTCCGCAGAGAACACATCGGCCCCGGCCCCCCACGAAAATCGGTCGGCGGTGCCCACCGGACTGGCTGTCCAGTTCCCCTAGGATCTTTGAGTGGTGAAGATCTTGGAAGACGAGTCAAGTTTTCCACCGAGCGGGTCGGGGGCCTCCCCGGAGGCGGCGCAGGCGGCTTTTGCGAGGTACCTTCGGGCATGGGATGCCCTTCGTCTCCCTCGCTGGAATGCCACGGTCATCGCGCAACTCCAGGGTTCCTGCGCCGCCGGAGGGGAGGCCCCCGGCCCGTTCACGCCTTGATGGCCCGCGCCCGGAGGGGGGGCAGCTCGCCCCACGGGTTTGTTCCGCAGCGCGAAGCGGGGTAGAGCGTGCCGGGATACTGCGCCTGTGGTATGTTGGCGCCTTCCTTACGACTTGCGGTCGGCGCGGTGGCATGTGAACTATTTCAAAGTCCTCGGTGCACTCGACGACTACCTCACCCGAGCGGGCGTGCGCTACGCCGTCGTCGGCGCCTTCGCGCTGCACGCCTACGGCCAGAC
>JAVVFK010000448.1:0-795 GCA_032251015.1 Elusimicrobiales bacterium | reverse complement strand
ACCGACACCGAACGCGGCGTGGCGGTGAATTCGGATTTCATCGACGGACTCGGTTACCGCAAGGCCTTCGACAAAGTGGTGGCCTGGCTGGAGGAGCAGGGCCTGGGACGGAAAAAAGTGAACTACAAGCTGCGGGACTGGCTGTTCTCGCGCCAGCGCTACTGGGGTGAACCCTTCCCCATCATACACGTGCAGAAGGAAGACGGCAGTACCGAGGTCCGCCTGCTGCCCGACGACGCGCTGCCGGTCACCCTGCCGGAGGTCGAATCCTACAAGTCCTCCGGCACCGGCGAATCCCCGCTGGCGACGATGGAGGACTGGGTGAACACGACGGATCCCGACACGGGCCGTCCCGCACGCCGCGAGACCAACACCATGCCGCAGTGGGCGGGATCGTGCTGGTACTACCTGCGCTTCATGGATCCGCACAACGACGAGGCCTTCCTCGACAAAAAGAAAGAGCAGTACTGGGGGCCGGTGGACCTGTATGTCGGCGGCACCGAGCACGCCGTGCTGCACCTGCTCTACGCGCGCTTCTGGCACAAGGTGCTCTTCGACCTCGGCCACGTGTCGACGAAAGAGCCCTTCATGCGCCTGGTCAACCAGGGCATGATACTGGGAGAAGACGGACGGAAAATGTCGAAGTCCTTCGGCAACGTCATCAATCCCGACGACGTCATCCGCGACTACGGGGCCGATACCCTGCGACTGTTCGAAATGTTCATGGGTCCCCTCGAACAGGTCAAGCCCTGGAACACCAAGGGCGTCGAAGGCGTGCACCGCTTTCTCAACCGC
>JAVVFK010000447.1:0-881 GCA_032251015.1 Elusimicrobiales bacterium | reverse complement strand
CCATAATGGCCATCGCGGCGCGCAACAAGTTCCTGCTGCACTACGCGCACCTGGACCTGCCGTCGCTGCTGCTGTGGTTCCCCATGATCGCCGGGAACCTGCTTCTTAAAACGCTCCGCCTGAAATTCCACTATCTTCGCGGGTTTACGCTCTTTCTCGGGAATATCGGCGAGGCCGCCGCTTCACGGCGCAAAGTGCCGCAGGTATATACGCTGAGGCAGGCATACGCCAGGATACACAAAATGATACGCGACGCCGAAAACAAGAATTCCGCGCGGCAGGATCCATAATGGCGCCCCTGATTTCCTTCATAACGATAAATTACAATTCGTCGCACCACACCATCGACCTGGTGGACAGCATTATAAAGCGCACGTCCCCCGCGTGCCTTTACGAGATCATCGTAGTAGATAACGCGTCTGAAGCCGCCGACTATAAGGCGCTTAAGGACGCCATGGGCAGGTTCCCCCGCGTTTCGGTCGTCCGCAGCCGCGTGAACACCGGCTTTTCCGGGGGGAACATGCTGGGAGTCAATTCCGCGCGCGGCCAATACTACTTTTTCATTAACAACGACTGCGTGCTACTCAATGACTGCGCCACAATCCTGAAGGAGTTCATCGATTCACAAAAAGGAGCCGCGGCCGCGACGGCCGAGATCACCGATGAGCAGGGAAAGGTCTTATCCTCCGGCAAGCTCTTCCCGTCGGTCATAAAAGAATGCCTGGGTAATTCCGCGCATCGCCTGATCTTTTCAAAGAGAAGCCCGGACCGCTCCGCCCCGACCGCGGTGGAGGTCATAAGCGGCTCCTGCATGTTTTTCAGGGCGGACCGGTTCTGCGGCATCGGCGGATTCGATACTGCTTTTTTTCTGTATTGCGAAG
>JAVVFK010000446.1:0-912 GCA_032251015.1 Elusimicrobiales bacterium | reverse complement strand
GGCTCGAAAAGCACGAGAGGCCGAGCGGGTCCAGAAGGCTCGGGAAGCGGAGCAGGCCCGGAAGGAGCGGGAAGAGCGGGAAAAAAAGGAACGGGAACAGGCCGAGCTGCAACGGCGGGAGGTGGAGCTGACTCAGCTCGACGGTGAGATCGCGGCGATGCAGCGGCGGATCGAGAGCGGCGGCTCTTCGGCCGGTGACAGCCTGAAAAAGCTGGCCGCGCTGGTGGAATCGCGTGGCGAGTTGGCGGAAAAGATCGCGGCGAAGCGGCGGGCACAGGCGGCGGCCTTGGCCGAGCAACAGCGGCAACGGGCGGAGATCGAGCGGCGGCGCCGGGAGGAGTTGGCCCGGGCGGAGGCCGAGAAGGAGCGTCTTCGGCAGGTGCAGCTCGCGGCGGCCGAAGCCAAGCGGCGCAGTGCCGTCGAGGCTGACATCGCCGACTACGAGAAGATCGTCAATTCTTCGGGCGGGAGCAGCCTGGCCGGGGCGGCCTGGACGGGCCTGGTGGGGAAATATCCTTCGGCGGCGGGGATCGAGCCGGGCGATCTCGCCACCTTCCGCCAGGTGGTGATCGAGGGGATATCATTGGCGGAGTTGCGGGAACGGGAACGCGCAGCAGCAGCAGCAGCAGCAGCAGCAGAGGCGCGGCGGCTGGCGGAAATGGCCGGGGAACTGGTTGATGTGCCCGGGGGCTGCTACCGGATGGGCGCCAACGATGGCGATTCGGACGAGAGGCCGGTGCATGAGGTCTGCGTGGACGGCTTTGCCATCGGCAAGTACGAGGTGACCCAGGGACAGTGGCAAAGGATCATGGGTAACAACCCTTCTTCTTTCAAGAAGGGTGACAATTACCCGGTGGAGCGGGTGAGCTGGAACGACGCCCAGGAGTATCTCCGGAAACTGAACGCGAAGAC
>JAVVFK010000445.1:0-954 GCA_032251015.1 Elusimicrobiales bacterium | reverse complement strand
ATCAGGCTGTGTTGGTGGCGCATGCTGAGGGCAAGGTTGAGCTTTCGGCGTTGGCGCGTGCTGAGATTTCCGCGCGGGTATATCAGAAGGCGAACTTCCTGAAAGAAGCGGGGTCCTGTCCCTCTCCCCACACGTCCCAGACCTTCATGGCGAGGAGTTTCTTTTTGGTATAGCCAAGGTTCTCGCAGGCGGTCGCGTTGACGTCCAGTATCCCGCCGGTCTCCGGGGCGATTATGAAAAAGCCGTCTGTGGAGCGCTCCATCAGGTTCCTGAACAGCGTCAGTTCCCTCCCCGCGCGGCGTATCTCGGTGATATCGTTTATGACCCCTACCAGTACGGGGTGCCCGTCCTGGCCGGTGAAAAGGCGCTTGGTGGTTATGATCGTGTGCTCGACCCCTTTGGAGTCGGTGAATTTTTCCTCGTTCACGTTCTCACGGCCGGTCCGGAAGACCTTCTCGTCCTTCGCGCGGAAGACCTCGGCCTGGGCCTTCGGGAAAAAATCACGGTCCGACCTGCCGATCAGCCGGGGGCGGGGATAGCCCATGAAGCGGCAGTAGGCGTCGTTGAGCATTATCCACTTGTGCGCGCGGTCCTTGACGAAGACCGGCGAGCCCACGGTATTGAGGATCTGTTCAAGATGCAGGCGGGCCTGCGCCAGGGAGTTTTCGGCTGTCTTGGCCCGCGTGATATTCTCGAACAGGATCCCGACATGGCCGCCCGGCAGAGGGAAGGCATTGAAGGAGTACCAGGCGGGCGCCAGGCCGGGCTGGCCGTAGAGGAAGTCGGATATGCGAAGGGGCTTCTTCTTAAGCGCCACTTCCCGGAATTTTTTATGCATGCCCAGCTTTCCCAGGCCGGGAAAGATGTCCAGTATGAGGCGGCCGACCATAGCGCCGCGCTTCATGCCGACCAGTCGCGCCCCCGCGGGGTTCACGTCCGTCATGCGCAGGCTGG
>JAVVFK010000444.1:0-1050 GCA_032251015.1 Elusimicrobiales bacterium | reverse complement strand
GGCTGAAGCCCACCTACGGGGCGGTTTCGCGCTACGGACTTGTAGCATACGCCTCGTCGCTTGAGTGCATAGGGGTTCTCTCGAGGGATGTCGGGACCGCGCGGCAGGTGTTCGGCATCATTCGCGGTTCCGATTCCCTGGATCAGACCAGCATCGATTACCGTCCCGGCGATGTGGCTCCGGCCGGACGGCGGATCGCGGTACTCGAAGGTCTGGAGGAGCTGAACCCTGGTGTCGCCCGGGTATACCGGGAGACCATCGAGGGCTTTCGCGCTCTGGGCTGGGAGATTATGCCCGTCGGCCTCGAGAGTCTCGAGTACGCTGTCCCCGCCTACTACACCATCGCCACC
Source organism: Elusimicrobiales bacterium (assembly GCA_032251015.1). Taxonomy (GTDB): domain Bacteria; phylum Elusimicrobiota; class Elusimicrobia; order Elusimicrobiales; family UBA9959; genus UBA2231. The sequence goes on along the minus strand of JAVVFK010000444.1, from coordinate 700 downwards.
GCCGAGGCCTCGGCCAACCTGGCCCGCTATACCGGCATCCGCTACGGCAGCCGCGCGAAGGCGGAGAGTCACATGGATATGGTCAGGGCGACCAGGAGCGAGGGCTTCGGCCACGAGGTGAAGCTGAGAATCCTGCTGGGGACCTACGTGCTGCGCTCGGGGTTTCAGGATCAGTACTACGGTCGGGCCATGCGCATCCGCACCCTTATCGCCCGGGAGTTTGAGAGGCTCTTTGCTACCGCCGGACTGCTTCTGATGCCGACCTTTCCCTCCGCCGCCTTCGGCCACGGTGATAGCGGCCTCGACGCCTTCCAGCAGAAGCTGGCGGACAAGTTTACCGTCGCCGCCAACCTGGCGGGGCTTCCGGCCCTGAGCTTTCCAGCCGGTATGGACGGGGGGCTCCCTGTGGGCATGCAGCTGCTGGCCCCGGCTCGCTGCGAAGAGCGGCTTTTCGGCGCCGCCGACGAGTTTGCCGCCGTGTATGCTCCCGCCGATCCTGAAGGCTTCAGGGAGCCTGTATGAATGAGTATCAGTCCTTTATCGGCCTTGAGATCCATATTCATCTGCTGACGGCCTCCAAGGTATTCTGCGACTGTGCGGCCCGCTTCGGCGACGAGCCCAACACCAATATCTGCCCGGTCTGCATGGGCTACCCCGGTGTGCTTCCCGCCCTCAACGAGGAGGCGGTCTTCATGTCCTA
>JAVVFK010000443.1:0-1056 GCA_032251015.1 Elusimicrobiales bacterium | reverse complement strand
ATGGCTGTTGTCGCTACTCCCCGTTATGTTCCTGCACGCGGCTTTTTCCGGTTCTTTTTCCGCGGCCGCGCTGCTGTTGTGCGGGCTGGCGCTTTTCTGGCGCGCGGTACGGCCCGGCCCCATGGGCGCTTTAGCCCTGCTGTCGGCGGCGTTCATATTTTGGGGAGGCGCGGCGTACTCTAGGCGGTATGAAGCCGGGAGAAGCCCGGCCCCGGCCGAACGGATGGCGATACTGGAGGATTTACGGGACTCCTGGGAAATGGATGTCCGCGGGTTCTATTTGCGCGGCATCTGGGAAGCCGACGCCAAAACGCTGGCCTTCGGCCATCCGACCGTGCCGGAACGCAGGCTTTATCCCAGCGCGCATAATTACTATCTGGACCTGATGTACAATTTCGGCGCCTTCACCCTGTTGCCGGTCCTGGCGCTCCTTATCTTCACCGTGCGTCTCGCCTGGAAGTCGCGGGCCGCCATAGCGCTCTCTCCTCCCCTTGCCGGGCTTGTTCTTGTGGTGTTCTACTTTCTCGTTATTGAGAATTCTTTTAAAGTTGCCATGCGGCAGCCATACTCGGGAATATACGTCTTTTTCCTGTGGGGACTGCTTGTAAGTTACCTGCGGGCCGCGCGCGCGGCCGGGACCGGGTATCCGCCCGATACGGGTCCGTGGTCCCTCGAGACGAAGCCGGAGGATCCCGCGTGCGGCCGGAAGCGGGGAGCAATCATGAGGATCGCGATATTGAACCTTACCGGGGGCGGGATAAGCGGCGGGCACCGGAAATACCTGGCCGGCATGATGCTGCGGATCGGGGCGTTTAACAAGGGCGGGGCGGTCTTATGCGCTTCTCCCGCCGGGATAGACGTCAGGTCCCTGCTGCCGGGGGAGACAGAGGTGCGTTTCGCTCCCTGCGAGCCTTTCAGGCCGTTCCGCCATCGGCCGGACGCGGAACTGAAGGCCGCGCTGAAAGCAATGACGCAAGTCAAAACGCTGCGCAACACCTACAAAGACTTCTTCGTATGGCTCGGGCAGCCGGAACTGTTGAAACCGGCCAAAAATTC
>JAVVFK010000442.1:0-1063 GCA_032251015.1 Elusimicrobiales bacterium | reverse complement strand
TTGGTACCAGTTATAAACGGGGCATTTCATAGCTAAAAAGCATATAAATCATGCACAGCAAACCCGGAAGAGCCCTTATGTTCAGGGGGTAGAACGTGCATTGGAGTGCCATAGTGTGCACCCAAAAGATAATTGAAAGGCCCTTAGCCCCGACTTCTTCATCGCCGGAAAGACAGTGAAGCTTCACCCCAAGAAATAGAGCTGATTGTGAGCCGATGCCTGATTCAGAAACAATAAACGGTTATCCTGCGCCTATCCGCGGCGCGGCGTTCTATCTCCTGCTGGGGCTTCTGTACATATTTTTTGCCGACGGCGTTTACCGTCAGTATTACGCCTATATCTGGTTCGGCGGCAACGGGCCTTCGCTGGCGCGGAATACCGCCGCGCTCCTGGGCTCGATGGCCGTCAGCTGGGGCGTGTACGCCGTCGGTCTGTTAGCGCTGTGCCGGTTTTTTGGCCTGTCGAAGTCCGCCCTGGGCCTGAAAAAGCCCGCGGAACATATCGGGGCGCATATAGCGTCGGGGGCTTTCCTCGGCGTTCTGGTCTATACGCTTAATGTCTGGTTCGTGACCGGGGCCCTTTACCTGGTCCAGCAGGGCAGTCCGCGGGCCTTTTACGCTTTCCACTGGTCCTTCCCGGGTTTATCCGCGGTGCCGAACCTCTTCGCGGTCCTTTCGCTGTTGAACGTGATAGTTATAGCCCCGGTGATGGAGGAGCTGACTTTCAGGGGAGGGATCTACACGCTGCTTTCAAGGCGTATCGGTGTGCGCTGGTCCGTCCTGGCGACTTCGGCGCTGTTCTCGCTGACGCATCTAACCATAAACAAGGTCTTTTTAAGCGGCAATGATCTCTCGTGGGTGATCAATCAGTTCGTTTATCATTTCTTAGGCGGGCTGCTCTATAATATCCTCTTTATCCGGAGCCGTTCGCTGGCGGCGCCTATAAGCGCGCATATAGCCTATAATTTCTGCGTCAATTTCATGGTCAGGACGCTCGTCTGAAGCGGTAAAGACGGGGTCAGGTCTTTACTTTTGAGCTTAAGGCCGCCGGGGAGTCCCGGCGG
>JAVVFK010000441.1:0-1064 GCA_032251015.1 Elusimicrobiales bacterium | reverse complement strand
CGGGCACGAACTCGGCCCGGGCGCATAGCGCCTCGGGCCTCAAACAATCATGCCCGTCCGGCAGTGCCGGTTCCCTCGCTCCGCTTGGGAAAAAGCCTCCATCATGCGGCTTGCCGGAAACTCCGCGGGTAAACCTCCGGCGCATACTCCGTAAGCTCGCGGCTTCGGACGGTTTTTCTTAGCTGAGCCCGCTCCAGCCCTACTGTCTCCTTATAAATTCTTGAAGAGGTTGGCCATTTCGATGGCGGCCATGGCGGCCTCGCTGCCCTTGTTGCCCTGCTTGGCGCCGCAGCGCTCTATGGCCTGCTCCAGGTTGTCGGCGGCGACGACACCGAAGATGACCGGCTTCTTATGGCGCATGGAGACTTCGGCCACGCCCTTGGCGGTCTCGGCGGCGACCAGGTCGAAATGCGGCGTATCGCCGCGGATGATGACGCCCAGGCAGAGGACGGCGCTGTAATTGCCGGAGGCGGCCTTGTCGGCGGCCAGGGCCAGTTCGTAAGCGCCGGGCACTTTGACCAGGGTTATATCCTTATCGTCGGCGCCGTGGCGCCTGAGCGTGTCGACGGCCCCGTCGGCGAGCTTGCCGGTGAGGAAGTCGTTGAACCGCGACACCACCAGCGCGAACTTGAGTTTTTCGGCGTTGAGCTTTCCTTCCACTATTTTCATTTAAGCCTCCTACACTATCAGATGGCCCAGCTTGCTGGCTTTTGTAGCCAGGTATCGCTTGTTATGGGCGTTGGATCTTATTATCAGCGGCACGCGCGCGGCTATCTTGAGTCCGTAGCCGCCGAGGCCCGCCAGTTTGCGCGGGTTGTTGGTGAGCAGCCGCAGACGGCGCACGCCGAGATCGGTGAGTATCTGGGCGCCTATACCGTAGTCGCGCAGGTCCGCGGGGAAACCCAGCGCCAGGTTGGCTTCGACGGTGTCGTAGCCCTTGTCCTGCAGGGCGTAGGCCTTTATCTTGTTGCCGAGGCCTATGCCCCGGCCTTCCTGGCGCATGTAGAGCAGTATGCCCGAGCCTTCTTTGGCTATGGCGGCCAGGGCGGCGTCGAGCTGCTCGC
>JAVVFK010000440.1:0-1078 GCA_032251015.1 Elusimicrobiales bacterium | reverse complement strand
ACCCTCGGCGCCCGGGCGCCGGTGGCGGCGGGGCAGTGATTGACCCGGCCCCCCAGGGCCAGCGCGGCCAGCAGCGCGAAACAGGCCGGTTCCTTGGCCAGCGGGTGCAGGCCCAGCTCCGCGCAGGAGCGGACGCGCGCGCCCAGCGGCAGAAGCAGGGCGGAGATATTCTCCATAAGCACGGGGTTCAGCGCCCCGCCCCCGGCGACTATAAGTTCGCGGACGCCCTTAGGGGCGTATTCCCTGAAAGCCAGCGCTATCGAGGCCGCCGTAAAAGCGTTGAGCGTGGCCAGCAGGTCCCGCGCCCGGCGCGGGCCGAACATGGCGCCGAAGTTCCTCTTTATGAACGACAGCGTATATTCGCTGCGGTCCAGCGATTTGGGCGGGCGGCGGCGAAAGAAAGGCGACTTGAGCAGGGCGCGGACCTTGTCCATGTCGGGCTCGCCGGAAGCGGCCCAGCGCCCCCCGCGGTCGCAGGACATCTTCCCGCCGGAGAGCGCGGACACGGCCGTATCCATAAGCGAATTGCCCGGACCGGTGTCGAAACCGAAGGTCTTCACCCCTCTGCCGACGAAGGAGATATTGCCGACCCCGCCTATGTTCTGCAGGGCGGCCGGCACGCCGCCGCCGTAAAGGTATTCGTCCATGAAAGGGACCAGCGGGGCCCCCTCGCCGCCGGCGGCCATGTCGGCGGGCCGGAAGTCCGAGACCACCGGGACGCCGGTCTCCTCGGCCAGGAAGGCGGGGTCGCCTATCTGCAGTGTGTGGCCCTTGCGGCCCGGGGCGTGCCATACGGTCTGCCCGTGCGAGCCGATGACGTCCAGCGACTTCGGCGATACGCCGCCGGCGCGGCAGAACTTTTTCACCATGCCGGCCCAGAGGCGGCCGAGTCCGGAATTGAGAGCCGAAAGTTCCGGCGCCCGCATGTCTTTGGCCGCTATTATCCGGGCCTGCAGCGCCGCCGGGTAGGCGTAATTGGCGAACCTACGTACCCTGAGCGAACGGCCTCTTATCTCGCAATAGGCGACGGAAAGCCCGTCGGCCGAAGTCCCGCTCATAAGTCCCAGCGCCTTTACGG
>JAVVFK010000043.1:0-13008 GCA_032251015.1 Elusimicrobiales bacterium | reverse complement strand
CACCGCGCTGGAGGCCGAGCAGGGCGCGCTCAACCTGACCGCCGTGCAGAAGCAGAACGACGAGCGCCTGGCCATGGAATCCGTCTATTCGTTGCGCTCGCAGGTCTCGCAGCTCGAAGGCAAGTCCATAAACAACGTGAAGCTCGCCGAGGAGAGCCGTGCCGGCTTCGCCTCCGCCGAGCGGCAGGAGCGGGCCGATCGCGAGCACGACTCCAAACTGGAGGCCGAGGCCGGCGAAACCTCCGCCAAGCTTTCCGAACTCGAGTCCGGTTTCGAGGGCCTCAAGGCCGAGTACGAGGCGCTCAACGCCCGCCTCTCCGCCCAGGAACAGGAACTTTCCCGCATTTCAGGCGAGGCCGCCGCCGTCGAGGCCAAGGTCACCGCCTCCTATCAGGAGGAGATGGCCCTTTCCCGCGACAAGGCCGCCGCCGAGTCCGATATCACCCACCTGCGCGAGGACCTGGAAGGCCTCTCCAGGGACATGGAGGAACTGGCCGGCCAGAAGGCCGCGCACGAGGCCCGGCTGGGCGAGCTCTCGGCCAGGCTGGCCGAGGCCGACGCCGCGCTCGCCGAAGACGGGGCCGCGCTCGCGGCCGCCGAAGCGGACCGTTCCGCCGCCGCCGCCGAACTCTCCGCCGCCGAGACCCGCCTGGGCGCCGCCCGCGAGGAGATGTCCGGCGCTTCCTCCCGCCTGGAGGCCATACTGGCCCAGGGCGAGAAGGATTCCTACTGGGTCGGCATAAACGCCGTCGTCAATTCCGGCATCCAGGGAGTGCGCGGCACGCTGCGCCATCTGCTGGAGGTCCGCAAAGAGGACAAGCTCGCGGTCGAAGAGGCCCTGGGCCGGTTCACGGACGCCGTCGTGGTGGATTCCGCCGAGAAGGCCGGCGAGGCCATAGAGTACCTCCGCCACCTCGGCAAGGGCCGCTGCCGCTTCATCGCTCTCGACCGCGTTCCCTCCGCCGACGTCCAGCCGCTCGAGGCCGGCGGAGCCCAGCGCCTGCGCGAGCGCATAGGTTCCGTGCCGGAACTGACCCCGCTGCTGGACTACCTGTTCTCCGGCGTCTATCTCTCCGGCGGCTCCGTTCACGGCGCTTTCTGGCTGTCCGGCGGCGTGGAGGAAGTCTCCTCCAACGAGCCCTACTGGGGCGAGGCCGATGAGCTCAAGTCCCGCATAGCCGCGCTGCAGGAGGAGATAAACTCCCTCTCCGCCAAAAAAGAGGAGCTGGGCGCGCGCATCTCCGGCCTGGCCGGGACCATCGGCGCCCTCTCCGAGAAGATAAATTCGCAGCGGATAGCACGCCACGGCCTGGAAAAAGAGACCGAGCAGGAGCGCGGGCTGCTGGAAGTCCGCGTCAAGAACGAGGAGGCCGCGCGCGCCGACTCCGAAAAGAAGCGCGCCGCCATGGAGCAGGCCTCGGCCCGCTCCGCCGAACTGGACGGGAAGATAGAGGCCGGGCGCGCCGCGTCCGAGGCCGCCCGCGCCGAGATAACGGGTCTTATGGCCCGCAAGGCCGAACTGCAGAAGGAGGCCGACTCCATGCGCGAGGAGGCCGGCAGCCGCAAGGCGGGCCTCGAGACGCACGGCCAGCAGGTGGATTTCATGAGGCGCCAGCTTACGGCTATAGACGGCCAGCGCCAGCGCCTCAAGTCCCAGCTCGAGGAACTGGCGGCCCGCAAGGTTGAACTGACCGGGCGCGCGGATCGCCTGGAGGCCGAGGCGCAGGAGGCCCGCGCCTCCGCCGAGGAACTGCGCGGCCAGCTCAAGGAGCGCGAGGTCGTGCTGGAGCAGCTGGGCAGCGAGCTCAACGAGATGAAGAACCAGCTGGAGAGCTACCGCGCCCGCATAAACGAGCAGAAGCAGCTGCTCTCCGAGAACGAGCAGAAGCGCCATGAGATAGACCTGCGCGTCAACACGGCCGCCACTCGCGTCGACGACCTGGGCCGCCGCCTGGCCGACGACTGGACCACCAGCTACCTGGAGGCCAAGGAGAAGTACGGCGCCCTGGACGTGGACCCGGAGCGTGTGAAGAACCTGCGCCGCCGCCTGGAGAACATGGGCCCGATCAACATGACGGCGCCCGAGGAGTACGAGGCCCTTACCAGCCGCCACAACTTCATGAACTCGCAGGTGGAGGACCTCAACAAGGCCAAGGCCGACCTGCGTTCGGCCATTTCCAAGATCAACGACACAACCCGCGAGAACTTCAAGACCACCTTCGACAAGGTGCAGCTGCACTTCAAGCAGATCTACGCGCTGCTCTTCAACGGCGGCGAGGCCAGCCTGCTGCTGACCCAGCCCGACAACCTGCTGGAGACCGGAGTGGAGATAGTGGCGCATCCGCCCGGCAAGAAGCTCATCAGCATCTCGCAGCTCTCGGGCGGCGAGCAGGCGCTGACCGCCCTGGCGCTGCTCTTCAGCTTCTTCTGCGTCAACCCCTCGCCGTTCTGCATCATGGACGAGGCCGACGCGCCGCTGGACGACGCCAACGTGGAGCGCTTCGTGCGCCTGATCAAGGAATTCTCGCCCGGCACCCAGTTCGTGATCATCACCCACAACAAGCGCACTATGGAGGCGGCCGACGTGCTTTACGGCGTCACCATGGAGGACGCGGGCGTCTCCAAGGTGATCTCTGTGGACCTGCGCAAGGCCGAGGCCCTTTCCGAGAACCCTCCCAAGAAAGAGGAGGCGCCCGCGGCCGCCTGAGGCCGACCCCGATGATCTACGGCGTATTCTCCGACGTCCACGGCAATTACGAGGCCCTGAGGGCCGTCCTGTCGTTCCTTGAAAAGAACGGGGCGGAGGGCTATATCTGCTGCGGGGACATCGCCGGCTACGGGGCCCAGGCCGCCGAGTGCGTGGACGCCATAACGCCGCTGCCCAACCTGCACTGCGTGATGGGCAACCACGACGCGGCGCTGGTGGGCCGCATGGACCTCAAGTGGTTCAACCCGACGGCCACGGCCGCGATACTCTATAACCGCCATTACCTGCGCGGGGGCCAGCTGGAGTTCATAGCCGACCTTCCCGAGATGGTGGAGCACGCCGATTTCACGCTGGTGCACGGTTCGCCCAAGAGCCACCTCAAGGAATACCTGCTCAGCGAGATGCAGTTCACGGACAACCTGCGCTACTGGAAGGTGTCTCCCTGCTTCATCGGCCATTCGCATATGCCCATCTATTTCGCCCTGGAGGGGGAAGCCAAGGTCCCCGCCACCGATTTCCTCAAGCCCATGCACACCATGCGCCTGGACCCGGACGCCCGCTACGTCATAAACCCCGGCTCCGTGGGCCAGCCGCGCGACAGCAACCCGCTGGCGGCCTGCGGGCTCTACGATTCCGCCGCCCGCACCTTCGAACTGTTCCGGGTGGATTACGACGTGGAGAAGACCAAGCGCGTAATGCGCGAGGCCGGCCTGCCCCCGATGCTGGTGGAGCGGCTGAGCCTGGGGTTCTGAATTTATGCCAATAAAACTGCTGATAGTCGACGACGACAAGAACTTCATAGAGACGCTCGAGGACGGCCTGCGCCTTAAGCAGGTGGACGCCGAGATCGTGGTGGCCAAATCCGCCCGGGAAGGGCTCGACGAGCTGGCCAAGCGGCCGCCGTCGCTTATAATCCTGGACGTGCAGCTTCCCGATATGCACGGGATAGAGTTCATGAAGGTCATAAAGGACTCGGCCCGGCTCAAGGACGTGCCGATAATCTTCATCTCCGCCAAGTACACCGAGCCCGCGGACCGCGCGGAAGCCGTGCTGGGCGGGGCCGCCGCTTTCTTCTCCAAGCCGATCGATATCGAGGAGCTCTGGAAGGAGATACGGTACCTTCTTGACACTAAAAAGTAAGTCTTATAAGATTAGCCATAGTAATAAGCAAGGAGACCCCCAAATGTCCAACGAGATACAGATCACGGATTCTAATTTCGAGCAGGAAGTGACGCAGAGCGCCGTGCCGGTACTGGTCGATTTCTGGGCTCCCTGGTGCGGTCCCTGCCGCATGATCGGCCCCGTCATAGAGGAACTGGCGAAAGAGTACGAGGGCAAGGTCAAGGTGGGCAAACTCAACACCGACGAGAACCCGGAGACCGCCTCCAAGTTCCAGATCTCCGCCATCCCCACGATACTCTTCTTCAAGGGCGGCAAGATGGTCAAGGACGCCGTGGGCCTGCAGCCCAAGGAAGAGCTCAAGAAGATAATGGACTCGCTGCTCTAAAGCGGCCGTACGGCCTCCGCCCGGCGGGAACGCCATGCAGCATGGTGTCCCCGGGCGGGCGGGGGGCGGTTTTTTTCCCTTCTCCTCCCGTTCCCTTTTCTTTAATGCAGACAAAACAGGCCTACCTGATAGACGCGCACGGCTTCCTGCACCGCAGTTACCACGCGCTGCCCAAGCTCTCCACCTCCAAAGGCGAGGAGGTGGGGGCGCTTTACGGTTTCCTGCGGCTGCTGCTCAAGATCATGAGGGAAAAGAAGCCGGCGGCGGCCTGCGTCTGTTTCGATTCCCCGGTAAGGACGCGGAGGGCGGAATCCTACCCGGAGTACAAGGCCAACAGGCCTCCGACCGAACCGGCGCTCAAGGCCCAGCTCGCGCTGGCGCGCGACATGGCGAGGGCGGTGGGCCTCTCCGTGCTGCACGCCGACGGCTATGAGGCCGACGATCTGCTGGCCGCCGCAGCGGCGAAACTGCGCGCGGCCGGTTATCACTGCGTGCTGGTCACCACGGACAAGGACGCGGCCCAGCTGGTCGGTCCCGACGTCAGCCTCTGGGACGGCTCGTCCGATGTCTTTAGGGGCCCGGCCGAGGTGGAGAAGAAGTACGGCGTGCCGCCGTCGCGCATAACCGACTATTTCGCGCTCGTGGGCGATTCCTCCGACAATGTCCCCGGCGCCGCCGGTATCGGACCCAAGGGCGCCGTGAAGCTGATATTGTCCTATGGCGGTCTCGAAGAGATACTCGAAGCCGCCAAAATTCCGGAGAAAGCGGCGGCCGATAAGACGCTGGCCAAGGCCGCGGCTTCGGCCGATTCGGCCCGGATGTCAAAGAAGTTGGTGACGCTGGAGACCGAAGTCCCGGTGGAGATATCCCCGGAAGCCCTCGCGCCTTCCGAGCCGGAGCAGGGCCTTATCTCGGAACTGGCGGAGCGCCTGGAATTCAAGGACCTGGTGGCCCTGGCCGGCCCGCAGTCCTCAGCTCCCGCCCCGGCCGCCGAGACCGCCGGCCTGGACGAGGCGCTCGAGGCCGCCGGGAACGATCTCCGCGCCGCGCTCGAGGACGACTGGGTCTGCGCCGGCGGAGGGGGGAAATTCTTCCTCTCGGAAGCCGGCCTGCTGGGCCCGGAGGAGAGGAAGAAGCTGCTCGCCGCCCTGCTCGATCCCGCCCGCCGCAAGACCGTCCATTCTTTCAAGGACCTGCTGCGCCTGCTGGGAGCCCCGGCGGACGCGCGCCTGGATAATTTCACCGAGACCGGCCTGGCCTGGCAGCTGGTTTCCTCCGGTTCGCGCGGCAGCGGGCTGGCTCGGCTGGTGCTGGAGAAGGCCGGCGTTCACGCCGCCGCGGGAGCCGGAGGGCTGCCGGTATGCTGCGCGGCCCTGCCCGCCGCGGCGGAAGAACTTTTGAAAGAGCTGGAAGCGGCCGGGATGGGGCTTCTCTACTCGGAGACCGAGCTGCCGCTGGTGGAGGCCGTCCATTCGATGGAGGCTTTCGGCGTCCGGGTGGACAAGTCCGCGCTGGAGAAGCTCAGCGGCCTGCTGGAGGCCGAGATGTCCTCCGCCGAGGCGGACGTGCGCGCGGCCGCCGGTTACGATGTCAATCTTAATTCCCCCAAGCAGCTCTCCGAACTTATCTACGGCAAGTTCAATATACAGCTGGACTCCGCGCAGAAGAGGATGTTCAAGACCAAGAGCGGCTGCTACTCGACGGGGGAAGAGGCTCTTAACGTCCTCTCGGCCGCCCATCCCGCCATCGCGCGCATCCTCGCCCACCGCGAGGCGGCCAAGCTCAAGTCCTCTTTCGTGGACAACCTGATGGAACTGGCCGACGCGGAGGGACGCGTACACACCAGTTTCGACCAGGCGGGGGCGGCTACGGGCCGCTTCTCCAGCGCCCGGCCCAACCTGCAGAACATCCCGGTCCGCACGCGGCAGGGCCGCGAGGTGCGCCGCGCCTTCGCCTCCGCCGAAGGCCAGGTCCTGCTCGCCGCCGACTATTCGCAGATCGACCTGCGCGTGCTGGCGCATCTCAGCGGCGATCCCGCGCTCTGCGCCGCCTTCCGCGCCGGCGAGGACATCCATTCGCGCACCGCGGCCGAGGTGTTCGGCTGCATGGCGGAACTGGTCACGCCGGAACAGCGCCGGGTCGCCAAGGCCGTCAACTTCGGGATAGTCTACGGCCAGACCGCGCAGGGCCTCTCGCGGGAGCTGGGCATAAGCCGCCGCGAGGCCGCGGACTACATCGAGAGATATTTCGGCGTCTATTCGGGCGTCAGGCAATGGACGGAGAAGGTCCTTGAGGCCGCCCGCCGCGACGGCTGCGTCTCCACTTTCGCCGGCCGGCGCCGGCTGATCCCGGAGATAAGGGCGTCCAATCCCAACCTGCGTTCCTTCGCCGAGCGCTCGGCCGTCAATACGCCGGTCCAGGGCGGTTCGGCGGAGATAATCAAGAAGGCCATGCTGGCCGTGCACGCCCGGCTGAGGGACGAGGCCTCCCGCGCCAGGATGCTGCTCCAGGTCCACGACGAACTTATCTTCGAGGTGAAGAAGGCCGAGACCGGCTGGCTGGCGGGAATAGTCAAGGAAGAGATGGAGAGTTCCTGGCGTCTGGACGTGCCGCTGCGGGCGGACGTGAAGGCCGGTCCCAACTGGCTGGAGATGGAGAAACTCTGATGCTGCTGCTCGGCCCGTCCCGCTTTGGTTCGCTGCCGCCCGTGACGCGCTTCCTGCTGGCCGCCTCCTTCGGTTTCTGGCTGGCCGGCCTTTTCGCCCCCGGTTTTATAAACGGCTGGTTCGGCCTGATCCCCGCGCTGGTGATGAAGGGACAGCTCTGGCGGCTGGTGACCTACGTCTTTCCGCACGGCGGCATCTTCCACCTGGTCTTCAATTGTTTCCTTATATGGTCGCTGGGGGGGATGATGGAGGCGGGCATGGGGACACCCCGCTACGCCAGGCTTATCTTCTGGTGCGCCCTGGCGGCGGCCCTCCTGACCGTGGCGTTCGCGCCTTCCTCCCGTATCCCCGTCATCGGCGCTTCCGGCGCCGTGTTCGGCATGCTGGGAGCCTTCGCCGCCCTCTACCCCGACGCGATCGTGCGGCTCTATTTCCTTTTCCCCATGTCGGCCCGCGCCCTGGTGATACTGCTGGCGGTGGTGGAACTGGCCATGACCCTGTCGGGCGCCAATCCCGGCATAGCCAGCACCGCCCACCTGGGCGGCCTGGCCGCCGGCTGGCTGCTGGTCCGCCCGCCCCGTATTTTCGAAAGGCTCGCGGAGGCCGTCAGGCCGGCGCCGCGCCCGCGCTACGACCCGCAGGCGGAGCTCGACCGCCTGCTGGACAAGATCTCGTCCTCCGGCATGGAGTCGCTCAGCCGCCGCGAAAGGGAGACGCTGGAGCGGCTGTCGCGCGAGAGGGGCGGCAGGGCATGAGGCTCGCTCCGAAAGCGGCCGCGGGCCTGGCGGCTCTCAGGCGGCGCAAGCTGCTTGTCGGGCTGACCGGGCCTATCGGCGCGGGCAAAAGCGCCGCGCTGGAGGAGTTCGCCCGGGCCGGGGCTTTCACGGTCCCGACCGACGGGCTAGCCCGCTCCTTGTTGACTTCCCCCGCCGGCTATAGTAGAATTTCAAAGCAGTTAGGCCCACGCTTTCTCCTACCGGACGGTTCCCTGGACAGAAAAAAGCTCGCGGCGAAAGTTTTCCGCGACAGGACCGCCAGGAAGAAACTAGAGTCGCTGCTCCATCCACTGATAATCGAAGAAACGATAGCCCTAATTTCAAGATCCCCCAAGAAGACCGCCATCATAGACGCGCCTCTGCTTTTCGAGACCCGACTGGAGAGGCATTTACACCTGAGTATCTGCGTCACGGCCCCGGGGGAGTTGAGGAAAAAGCGCTGCGCGGACAGGGGGTGGCCCCCGGGGGAGTTCGAGGCCAGGGAAAAGGCCCAGTTGTCCGCGGGGGAGAAAGAGGCGAGAGCGGATATCACGCTGGATAATTCGGGTTCCCGGGCGGACCTTCGGGCCCGCGTTAAGACGATATACGGTTTTCTTAAAATAACTTCGGAGAGGTAAAATGAATTCGACCAACAACCAGGAAGGCAGGCCCCAGCAGGGTGAAAGACACGGGGAGAGGCACGGGGACAGGCACGGGGAGAGGCACGGGGACAGGCGCGGGGGCCGGCCAGACTATCATCACCAGAACCATCATAACGGACAGCAGCATAACGGCCAGCAGCACAACGGTCAGCAGCACAACGGTCAGCCCCAGGTGCAGGGCAACGGCAGGGAAGTCCCCAAGCTGGACATTTCCGAGCTGACCAAGATGACGGTCTCGGACATACTCAAGATGGCCGAGAAGTTCAACCTGGAAGGCGTGGCCGGCCTGCGCAAGCAGGAACTCATCGGCAAGATCATGGAGGCACAGGCCAGGCAGAACGGGCTGGTGGCCGGCGACGGCGTTCTGGAGATACTGCCCGACGGCTTCGGCTTCCTCCGCTCCGAGGAATACAACTATCTCTCCAGCCACGAGGATATCTACGTCTCCCCCTCGCAGATAAAGAAACTAGGTCTGCGCAAGGGCGACACCATCGCGGGGCTCATCCGCCCGCCCAAGGACGGCGAGCGCTTCTTCGCCCTGCTGCAGGTCAAGACCGTCAACGGCGTGGAAATAGAGAAGATAGCCCGCCGCCCGCTGTTCGACAACCTGACCCCGCTGCACCCCAATTCCCGCTTCACGCTGGAGACCGTCAAGACCGACCTGACCGGCAGGACCATAGACCTCATGGTGCCGGTCGGTCAGGGCCAGCGCCAGCTCATCGTGGCCGCGCCCAAGACCGGCAAGACGATGATACTGCAGCGCATGGCCAATTCCCTTACCACCAATCACCCCGAGATAGAGCTCATCGTGCTGCTGATAGACGAGCGTCCCGAGGAAGTCACGGACATGAAGCGTTCCGTGCGCGGCGAGGTCATAGCCTCCACCTTCGACGAGCCGGCCGACCGCCACGTGCAGGTCTCCGAGATCGTGCTGGAGAAGGCCAAGCGCATGACCGAGCTGGGCAAGAACGTGGTGGTCCTTCTTGACTCCATCACCCGCCTGGCCCGCGCCTACAACACCGTGACGCCCTCGTCCGGCCGCGTGCTCTCCGGCGGTCTCGAGTCCACCTCGCTGCAGCGGCCCAAGCGTTTCTTCGGCGCCGCCCGCAACATAGAGGAGGGCGGTTCGCTGACCATCATCGCCACCGCGCTGGTGGAGACCGGCAGCCGCATGGACGACGTCATATTCGAGGAGTTCAAGGGCACCGGCAACTCGGAAATTTACCTCGACCGCAAGCTGGCCGACCGCCGCATCTTCCCCGCCATCGACATCAACCGCACCTCCACCCGCAAGGAAGAGCTGCTGATGAGCGAGGACGAGCTTAACAAGGTCTGGATACTGCGCAAGGTACTGGCCCCGCTCTCCCCCGTGGACGCGATGGAGCTGCTGCTGACCAAGCTGGGCGCGACCAAGTCCAACAAGGACTTCCTCAAGTCCATGGAGATGGGCGGCCGGTGAACTACAGGCGCGCCATACTGCCGGCCGCGGCCGCGGGCCTGCTGGCCGCCGGGGTCATCCCGGTGGCCGGCGTGCCTGGGCAGGCCCCGCCCGACTACGCGCGCTTCTCCGTTCTCACCCCGGCGGGTCCCGCCGCGCCGGTCCCGGAGGCCTTCAAGGCGCTGGACCGCGTGGTGCACGCGCGGCACCGCATAGGGCCCTCCGACACGATAAGCGCCATAGCGGCGCGCTACGGCACCGACGTGAACGCGCTGCGGAGCACCAACCACAACGAGTTCATCTTCATGCGCCGCGGCGGCTATATCCGCGTGCACAACGGCGACGGCTACCTCTACGAGGTGACCCAGAAGGGCGAGACGCTCAACGGGCTGACTTCCCGTCACAGGCGCGAGGGGACGGACCTCGGCGAATTCCGCGCGGAAGTGGTGCGGGCGAATCGCCTGCCGCCTTCCTCGCTGGTCTCCAACCACACTTTCAGCAAGGGCGACCGCGTGCTGTTGCCGGGCGTCTATCTTGATCTCGACACTTACCGTATCCCTCTGCCTTATTTTTCCCGCATCAGTTCCCGCTACGGCAACCGCCGCCACCCCATATACAAGAAGGTCATGTTCCACAGCGGTATAGACATCCCGATGAAGATAGGGACCCCCGTATATCCTTCCCGCTCGGGTAAGGTCATGTTCGCGGGCTGGCAGGGCGGCTACGGCTACGTGGTGGACGTCAGGCACAACGACGGCTATACCACTCGTTACGGCCACCTTTCCCGGATCACGGTGAAAAAAGGGGAGACCGTCCAGAAAGGCCGCAGCATGCTGGGCCGTGTCGGCTCCACCGGCACTTCCACCGGCCCCCATCTGCATTTCGAGATACTCACCCGGTCGGGCCGCCCCGTCAACCCCACCGCCAAATTCGGCAGAAAGTAAGGGGACGTTGTTTAGTTCTTTAGTTTTCCGGGAGCCCTCCGGGAGGGACTGAGAGTCCGGGTGGAAAAACTAAAGAACTAAACAACGTCCCCCGCTCACCCCGCTCAATATGCTAAAATATGTATACATTCGCTAGTTTAATTTAGGACGGAACAATGAAAACCGATATACACCCGAAGTATTCCATCTGCGAGGTCACCTGCGCCTGCGGGAACGCCTTTACGACCAAGTCCACCAGGGCCCCGATCAAGGTCGAGATATGCTCCGCCTGCCACCCCTTCTATACCGGCAAGCACAAGTTCCTCGACACCGCCGGCCGCGTGGAGAAGTTCCAGAAGAAATTCGCCGCTACCGGCGGCAAGACCGTCGAGCGCAAGCCCAAGAAGGTCGTGTCCGCCAAGACCTCGCTGGCGCCCAAGCACGGCAAGAAAGTCCTTTCCTCCGCCCCTAAGAAGGCCGCCGCCGACACCAAGACGGCCAAGCCCGCCAAAGCGGAGAAAAAAGCCCCCGAAGGCAAATAGCCCTACGGGAGCAGGGCAGGGCGAGTCCGGATGCGGGCCGCCCTGTCTTTCTATTATAGGGGACTGCCCCAGGCCTGATATGAGCCCGGAACAAGCCGCGGATATCGGTAAAATACGCGAAGAGCTGGCCGAGACCGAAAGGCGGCTGGCCGAGCCCGGTCTCGCCCCCGCCGAGATAGAGTCCCTTTCCAGGAAGCACGCCTCCCTCAAGTCGATAACCTCCCTTTCCGATTCCATCGCCTCGCTCGAAAAAGAGGCGGCCGGCCTGCGCGCCCTGGCCTCCGGCAACGACCCCGAGATGGCCGCGATGGCCTCCGCGGAGCTGCCGCCGGTGGAGGCGAGGCTGGCCGAGGCGTCGCAGGCGCTCAAGCTGGCCCTGCTGCCGCCCGACCCGCTCGACGCCAAAGACGTTTTCCTGGAGGTCCGCGCCGGCGTGGGCGGTGACGAGTCCGCCCTTTTCGCGGCCGACATATTCCGCATGTACACGAAGTTCGCCCAGTCCATGGGCTGGACCGCCGAGGTGCACGAACTCAGTTCGACCGGGCTGAAAGGCCTTAAGAGCGGCGTCATGAACGTGAAGGGCCGCGACGTCTATTCCTGGCTTAAGTACGAGGGGGGCGTGCACCGCGTGCAGCGGGTGCCGCAGACCGAGGCGTCCGGCCGCATACACACTTCCACCGTCACGGTCGCCGTCCTGCCCGAGCCTGACGAGGCCGAGGAGATAAAGATTGACCCCAGAGACCTCAAGGTTGATACCTACCGCGCCGGCGGGGCGGGCGGGCAGAACGTCAACAAGGTTGAGACAGCGGTGAGGATCACGCATCTGCCGTCGGGCATAATAGTCGCCTGCCAGCAGGAACGCTCGCAGGGCCAGAACAAGCACAAGGCCATGATGCAGCTCTACGCCCGCCTCACTTCCGCGGCGGCCGAGAGCCGCACGGAGTCGCTGGAAGGCGAGCGCCGCCGCCAGGTAGGCTCGGGCGACCGCTCGGAGAAGATACGCACCTACAATTTCCCGCAGAGCCGCGTCACCGATCACAGGGCGCAGAGATCGTGGCACAACATAGACGCGCTGATGGAGGGAGAGATAAAGCCGATGCTGGAAGAGCTCCGGCTTTTCTTCTCCTCGGAGAAAGATGGCGAGCAGGGCTGAATTACTGGCCAGGGGCCGGACATTTCTGGAGGGCGCCGGCTCGCGGGAGCCGGAGGCCTGCGCGCAATGGCTGCTGGCAGAAGTTCTGGGCATGGGCAGGCTGGAGCCGCTGGCCGATCCCGGCGCCGCGGTGCCGCCGCCGGCCGAGCGCAGGTTCATGAGCCTGGCCCGGAAGAAAGCGGCGGGCCTGCCGCTTTCCTATGTGCTGGGCTGGCACGATTTCATGGGCCTGCGTCTGAAAGTGGGGCCGGGCGTGCTGGTGCCGCGGCCGGAGACCGAGGAACTGACCGAACTCTGCGCGCGGCTGACGCTCGAACTGCGGGGAGGCGCCCCGGCGGATATACTGGATTTCTGCGCCGGCTCCGGCTGCGTGGCCGCGGGCCTGGCGGACAGGCTGCCGCGGGCGCGGGTGACCGCCGTGGAGAAATCCGCCAGGGCCCTGCGCTACGCGGAGTCCAACGCCGCGGAGCATGGCGGCGGCAGGATACGGGCGCTGCCCGGAGATAATTTCAGGGGCCTGGGGCCCTTCGACGTCATAGCGGCCAATCCGCCGTACATACCGGCCGGCGTCATACCGGGCCTGGACCAGGAGGTCCTGAGGGAGCCCCGCGTGGCCCTCGACGGCGGCGGCGACGGGCTGAAGGTGGTGCGCATG
>JAVVFK010000439.1:0-1086 GCA_032251015.1 Elusimicrobiales bacterium | reverse complement strand
GTCCTGACCGGCACCGACGCGCCGGAGAAGATCATGCGCTGCCGCTGTGCGGCCGGACACAAGGCCATGTTCAGCGAGGACTGGGGTGGCTATCCTGATGCGGAATTCCTGGCGAAGCTCGATCCGAAGCTGGGGGCGTTACGCCGGACGCTGGGCGACAAGACCTATGCCGTCGATCGGGCGGCGGGCAAGCTCACCGACGAATGGGCGAGCAAGCTGGGCCTCACTGCCGGCATTCCGGTGGCGATGGGGGCGTTCGACGCGCATCTCGGCGCGGTGGGATCGGGCATCGAAGCGGGCGTCCTCGTCAAGATCATCGGGGAATGAAAAGGGGCCCCGGCCCGGCGGTCACTTGAGAATCGACCGGACGCCGCCCAGGAGGGCCTGCAGAAAGACGGACTGAAGCGGCCGGACGGCCAGGAGCGCCCGGGCGGGGACGGACTTTTCCAGGACCCCCAGCATCCGTCCCAGGGCCCGGTGGTTCAGGTTCTCCGGGTCTTCGAAGAGGAGCTCCGCCAGTTTTCCCCGCTCGACGGCCATGGCCAGCATCTTGTCGAAGGCCGTCTCGGGAACGAAGACCGCCTCGTCCCTTCGCTTCATGGAAATGGCGCCGACCTTGCACGACGTGTAACAGACGCCGCAACCGAGACAGGCATCGGGATCCACCCGGACCCGTCGTCTCTTTTTCCCGCCCGGGGCGGCCTCCCCTTCCGGCTTCCACTCGATGACGCCGATGGGACAGGCCTTGATACACTTTCCGCAGCCCGTGCACTTCGTCTCGTCCACGGTCATGATGAAGCCGGAGGGAACGATGGCCTTCTTGATGTCGTAGTGCCGGATGGCCTGCATCATCTCGCAGCAGCACCCGCAGCAGTTGCAGATGTAGGAGACCCGACGCTTCACGTTGTCCCCCGTCTGGGCCATCCCGGCGGCCTTGCAGGTTTCCAGGGTCCGCAGGGCCTCCCCGGTGGTGACGGGCTTCGCCAGGCCGCTTCGGATCATCGTGTCGGCGGCGAAATCGAAGGACAGGCAGGTCTCCACGGGCCCGTCGCAGGCTTTTTCCAGGAGCCCCGCCTTGTGCCGGCA
>JAVVFK010000438.1:0-1092 GCA_032251015.1 Elusimicrobiales bacterium | reverse complement strand
GTCCTATATTGCGCGGGCAGGAAGCGCAGGGTGGAGTTGCAGACCAACGGCGTCCTGCTGGCGCGGCTTCCGGAGGCGGATTTAAGGCGGCTGGTCCGCGGGGTGAAGTTGTCGGGCGGCTACTTCAACGTTAATTTCCCGTCTGATTCGGCGGCCGCCGACCTTAAGATCACCCGGACCCGCGGGGCTTTCTCCGCCAGGACGCGCGGCGTGCGGCGGCTGGTAAAAGCCGGCGCGGCGGTGCGGCTGACCCATGTGATAAGCTCGCTCAATTATCGCCGACTGCCCGCTTTCGTGAATTTTGCGGCTTCCCGGCTTAAAGGGATTTCCTGGGTCCAGTTCAGTTTTATAAAAGCCTCGGGGCGGTCCGGCTCCGGCCGTTATGTGCCCAGGTACGGCGCCGTAGAGCCGTATCTTGTGAAGGCGCTGGGTTTGTGCCGGGAGAAAGGCCTGGCCTGCGAAACCGATCATATCCCGCCCTGTTTCCTGGGGGAGTTCGCTCTTTCAAGCGTGGACGCCAAAAAACTATCATATGGGGAGAAGGGGCGGACCCTCGGCGAAAAAGCCTACGTGGCCGCCTGCCGCGGCTGCCGTATGCGGAACCTCTGCCCCGGCCCCCGCAAGGACTATATAAAGGTCCACAAGACGCTATGAACAAGTCCCTCGCCGCGCTCAACAAGGAATTTCCCGTCCTGAAGGCCCGCTTCGCCGGGCGCAGACTGGTGTATCTCGATAGCGCATGCACCGTGCTGAAGATGCGCCGCGCGGCCGACGCGCAGCGGGCGAACCTGCTGCGGCTGGGCGGCTGCGGCGGGCGGCGGTCGTTCTATTCGCTGTCGGCCGGCATGGAGGAGGAGTTCGAGGCCGCGCGCCGGACCGTCGCGGATTTCATGGGCGCCGCTTCGCCCGACGAGATCATTTTCGCCGGCGGCGTCACCGACGCGGCGAACCTGCTGGCCAACTCTTTCCATTTCACCCGGGACCGCAGCGAGGTGGTCCTCTCGCCGCTGGAGCACAACGCCGTTTTCCTGCCTTTCGAGCGGCTGGCCGCCGCCGGGCGCGTGAAACTGAAAGTCCTCCCTCTTAAAGGCC
>JAVVFK010000437.1:0-1100 GCA_032251015.1 Elusimicrobiales bacterium | reverse complement strand
ATCATCCGCCGCATCAAAATACAGGGCGGTCTTGGATTGCGCGCCAGCCAGGGACAGCCGGATGGTTCTGCCCGGAAACTGGAGCGGCAACTGGTGCGAGTAGGCTCTCCAGTGGTCAAATTCCGCTGCGCTGAGCGGGAGGTATTGTGGCGGCCCGGCGGCGGGCTCTTCATCTTCCGGCCAGAAGGACAAGGCGCCCGCGCTCTCTCTTCCGATGGCCGACAGCAGGCCGAAATCGTAGTCGGCGTCCACGTGCAGCAGCTTTTCCAGGCGGTTTCTGAGCGTTCTTCCCTCCGGCAGAAATGAAGCGACGAACGGGGCGACTTGCCCGTGCTCGAAGGGCTTGCCCGAGAGGGGCAATCGGGTGCAGACGGGGAAGCCTTGTTCCTCGATCCAGGATTCGAGGTACCGCAGCCGCAGCGCGCCGCCCGGTTCTTCGGTGATGCGCGCGCAGGGTATGTCCCCAAAATAGACCTTGAGATGGCTGTTGCTCACTCGCCCCACCCCGTTAGTCGAATGGGCTCTGGACCCGGATTCTGAGGCCGAGCCGCTTGATCACCTGCAGGGTTTTTCCCAGCGCTGCGGTCGGTTTGCCGCGCTCGAGCTCGGACAGGAAGCGTTCGCCCACACCGCACAATCCAGCGGCATCCCGTTGCGTGAGCCCCATGGATTTCCGGTGTTCCCGAATGAGTTTCCCCAGCGCCTTGCTGTCCTTGATTTCCATGTTCGTGGTGTTTGTTTCTTACCGAGTGGTAAGATTATGCGTGTTCTCAGTCTTTTTCAAGGACTTTTTACCGTACGGTAAGATTTCGTGAAAAAGGAGGAGATATCCACAGATTCTTCCCGATCGGTAAGATGGGAGACATGCTGAAGTTCGCGCGTCAGCGGTAGCGCCTGGGCGGTCCCTGGGCCGAGCCGCCGGCCCCCGCTCACCACTCCTTCAGCGGGTAATCGATCGGTTTCAGCGGCGGCCAGTCGAAGCCGGCCAGGGCTTCGCGCAGCAGCGCGGGCGGGAAGGCGAAAATCGAGCCGTTCTCTGCGGAAGCCCAGATCTGCGGGTTCTCCGCGTGGCGGCCGGCGGCCAGCAGCGCCATTACACG
>JAVVFK010000436.1:0-1101 GCA_032251015.1 Elusimicrobiales bacterium | reverse complement strand
CCCGTCTTCTTCACCTTCGTCTTGCTCTTGACGGCCTTCTGCACTTGCGGCTTGTCGTCGGTCAGGAGGAATTGGATATCGTTGAGGCCGTCCTCCCAGATGGTGCGCACGGGGTTGGCCTTCTTGGGCTTGTCGAACACCTCGCGGAAGGCATCTTCCGCGAAATTGCGCGGCTTCAGCTCGTCCTCCAGCACCAGAATCCGGCGGTTCGTGAAGAAGCGGTGCATGAAGTGCTCCTTGATCGCCGTTACCAGGTTGTCGCCGAAGCGGGTCGACAGCGGGAACGGGGTTGGCGTCAGGGTATGCTGCGGCACGTACCACAGCATGGCGCGCTTGCGCAGGTACTTGCAGACGTTTTCCGTGAACGCCTCGGTGAAGGGGCTGTCCTCCCACGGTTTGCCGCGCTGTGCGGGCTTGGCCGACGCGGCCTTCTTGGCTGTTCCCGGCTTGCCCTTTGCTGTTTTTCCCTGGGCGGCTTTGCCGGGCTTGGCGTCGGTGCCCGCGGGGCGCTTCTTGCGCCGCTTCTTGCGGCGCGGCGGGTCGTCCGCGGAAACCCTGCCGAACGCCTCGAGTAGCTCCGACGCGTGGATGCGCGCACGCTGGGTGAATTCGGGATCCTTCAATTGGCCGCAGGCCTCGAGGAAGGTCAGCGTCGCCTGGGTCGCCCGCAACAGGTCCGGCCGGACCTTGCCGCCCGCCTGGGCATCAAGTTCCTCGACGATGCCCTTGACGGCATCGTCGACGGCCGTCATCAGCGCCGCCTTGTCCGTATCGGGCGACAGCCCGGCCAGGGCAGTGATGATGCTCTGCGTGCTCAAGTTCTACCCCTGGAAGGCCGGCGCTCCCCGAAAAAGCGCGTCCGGCGTTCCGCTTCCCAAAAAAGACACTCGACCGGTTTTGGGCCGGCCCTTACCAGGTGCCACGAAATTGCTTAATACCTACCTAATGTAGGGGCCATAGCGCAAGCAGGGCGGCGCGCCGCGGGAGATTTTTCAGACCGATCTTCCCGGGATGTTCCCGCGCGACAAGATTTCAAACAATATTTACGTGAGTTCGCCCGCGTTTCGGCTTAAGCCTTGGGGCGCAGGGACCGTGATAAGG
>JAVVFK010000435.1:0-1105 GCA_032251015.1 Elusimicrobiales bacterium | reverse complement strand
CGATGCGGTTGAGGTCCTTGCGGTTGCTGGTCCGCCGGCCCGGCTGAAACGGAACAAGGCTGCCGTCGCGCACGAAAAGCGGGGTCGCCTGCGGCTGGCGTCGAACCCGGATGCGCCGCGCACCCTTCACCCATTTGCCGTTGTCGGCCCGCAGCCATCGGCTTTCCGGCAGAACCACCTCGCGCCAGCCGCCCCGCGCGTGCACGAACGGCGCCTGCATGATGGCCGGCCCCACCATGAACTGGTCGTCGACCCGCCCGAGGGGCAGCGCCGCCGTGTCGGGGAAATCATGGAAGAGCGGGCGCAGGATGGCCTCACCCCTTTCCTCGTGGTCGATAAAGAGATTGTAGAGATAGGGCATGAGCGTGTAGCGCAGGCGGACGAAGCGGCGCAGGATGGCCAGGGCCTTGCGCGAGTAGGCCCAGGGTTCCTGGGCCCGGCTGCCGCGCAT
Source organism: Elusimicrobiales bacterium (assembly GCA_032251015.1). Classification (GTDB taxonomy): domain Bacteria; phylum Elusimicrobiota; class Elusimicrobia; order Elusimicrobiales; family UBA9959; genus UBA2231. The sequence continues at coordinate 654 of JAVVFK010000435.1, read as the reverse complement.
GGTGTGGTTGCGGAAAAAGGGCATCAGGAAAGCGGCCTTGAACCAGTCGATCAGCAGCGCTTCGGAACAGTCCCCGCCGAAGCCGCCGACATCGGCCCCGTTGAAGGCAATCCCCGAGAGGGCCAGGTTGAGGGCCTTGCCGATGCTGCGCCGCAGGTGCCGGTAGGTGGAGAAGTTGTCCCCGCTCCAGTGGGCACAGAAGCGCTGGGAGCCGGTGCTGCCGGATCGGGAAAGCAGGAAGGGCCGCCGGCCGGGATGGGCTTCCAGAAGACCTTGGCGGGTCGCCCGGGCCATCAGCAGGGCGTAGGTATTGTGGCCGGCTGCATGGGGCCGGCGGCCGCGGTCGAAACGCATGTCGCGGCAGTCGATGGTACCCGTGGAGGGATCGTTCATGTCCAGCCAGGCGCCCTCGAAGCCGAGATCGAAAAACCGGCGGGCATGGCCGGCCCACCACTTGCGGGCCGCGGGCCGCATGAAATCCGGAAAGACCGTTCGACCCGGCCAGACCATGCCGGTAAAAAGGCTTCCGGCCGTGTTGCGGCAGAAAACCCCTTCCGCCAGGCCGCTGTCGAAAACCGGGTATCCCCTTTCCCGCTTGATGCCGGGGTCCAGGATGGGCACGACCCGCAAGCCCCTTTCTTTCATGGCGGCGAC
>JAVVFK010000434.1:0-1105 GCA_032251015.1 Elusimicrobiales bacterium | reverse complement strand
GTTTCCGCCGCACAGTTCTCGTCGACCTTGTACCTCGAGAATGTGGGCGACGAACCGGCCGACGTGCGCGTAACGTATTATGAGGAGGATGGGACAATAGTTACTGGTGCCCCCCTCACTTTGACGCTTTCGTCTCGAGCCATGACCTGGCTTGCCTCAGACTCCGGTCTACCGGCCGGCTTCCAGGGTTCGGCGGTGCTGGAGAGCCTAGATGGTCAACCCCTGGTCGGCGCCGTGTTTCTGGGGGACCTCGCCGGCCGTGCCGCCCTCTACAGCGTCGCCGATCGCCCCGCCGCCGCCCTCTTCGTCCCGCAGGTGCTGAAAGGCAGCGCCGGCCTCACCACCACCCTCCACGTCCAGAACACCGCCGCCGCGACCACCACCGTCGCCGTCCGCTACTACGACACCGAGGGGCAACCTCTCGCGGCCGCGGAGACCCGCCTGAATCTATCGCCCCACGGGGCCGCGCCGGTTGCCCTGGCGGACAACGCCGCCCTGTCGGCCGGTTTCGCCGGCGCCGCGATCATCCAGAGCCTGGACGGCGCGCCGCTCACCGCCGTTGCCCTCGTCCAGGGCGGGCCGGGTCTGGCTGACCGGCGCCGCCGGGGCCGGCCTCTGCGCCCTTGGTTCCAAGGAAATCGCCGCCACCCTGCCCTTGCTGATTTTTCTCTGCGAATGGTACTTCATCCAGGATCTGAGCCGGGTCTGGCTGAAGCGGGCCTTGCCCTTTCTGCTCTCCCTGGCCGGGCTCTTTCTGCTCATCGTTTTTGTTCATCTGGGCGCCGATCCCCTGGCCGCCATCCAGGGTGCCTACCGTCATCGGGAGTTCAGCCTGGGCGAAAGGCTGCTCACCGAACTGCGGGTGGTGGTCTTCTATCTCAGCCTGTTTTTTTACCCCGCCCCGCAGCGCCTCAACCTTGATCATCACTTTGCCCTCTCCGGCTCCCTGCTGGAACCAGTCGCGACCCTGCTGGCCGGGTTAGCCATCGTTTTTCTGGCCAGTGCCGCCATCCTTAGCGCCCGGCGCTCCCCCCTCTTCTCCTTCGCCCTGGCCTGGTTTCTGCTCAATCTCGCCATCGAATCCACGGTGATCGGCCTGGAAATA
>JAVVFK010000433.1:0-1125 GCA_032251015.1 Elusimicrobiales bacterium | reverse complement strand
CGTTGAGCTCGTCCCTGCCGCTGCCGTAGATTACGGTCTCGACTACCGTCAGTCCGCCGCTTAAGGATTTTGTCGGGCCGCTTTCGCCGATCCCCTCCATGGCGGGAAAGGGCAGATCGTACTCCAGCGGCTGAAAGGAGCTGTAGTCGTAGTTTACCGGGTAGATGCCGTGAAAAAAACCATTACCCGAACCTGCACCGCCGAAGGAGACACCTGCGCCCCCGAAGAGCATGGGCAGAAACTCGTTTATGCCGTGCCAGCCCTCGTCACTGAATCGCAGAGCGTTCATGGCAGGCACAGTCCGGACGGTTGTTATGTTGGCGCCGCCGGACAGCTGAGGCGGCGTCCAGCCGAAGCTCCACTCACCTGTCATGTCTCCGTTATAGTACTCGGTCCAGAAGAGAGCACCAACCTCCACCTCAACCTCGCTCACCGCCGGCATGAAGGCCGGCGAGTAGAAGAGAAACTCGCAGGTGCTGAGCATGAGGACCGCCGTAAGGATACCTGAAAGCCGAAGCGCGGCACGTGTAAGGCTTCTCATTTTATTTTCGCTCCGAAACCGATCATCGGGAAGGCCCCGACGGGAGAGTAGTAGTATTCAGCCTCAAAGAAGAGGGTCAGCGGCGGCAGCACGGGGAGGTCCGCCGGCACCTCCAGCCCCAGAGCGGGCCCGGCGGCGCCGGAAATAAAGGTGTTGTCCACCTTCATGGCCATGTGCAGCACCGCCGCGGCGTAGGGCCGGACAGGCATGTCGAATCCCGCCGCGGGAAATATCAGGGTCTTCGCCGTTACCGCCGGAATCGGCTTCAGGGGCTCGAAGTAGTCGCCGCTTATACCGGCGTAGATATTCAGACTGAGAAACTCCTTGAGCAGATCGATTCCTCCGCCCCCCATGAACCAGGCTCCGCCGCCGATCTGGGCGGCCGCGTAGGGGCGCCCCAGCCAGGGCCGGCTCCGCTTCTCAATCTCCGGCAGCCCGTCGCGCTTGATGCGCCGCAGGGTTTCGCGGTTGTCCGCGGCGGCACGGAAGGGGGGCACCGTCAGGTCGTAGAGAATGGTCGACCAGAAGGGAATCTGCCAGAGCAGAATGGTCAGGTCCTCCTCCATCCACTCCAGCTCTGAGGC
>JAVVFK010000432.1:0-1134 GCA_032251015.1 Elusimicrobiales bacterium | reverse complement strand
ATCCCCGGCTTGCCGCGATCACCAGCGTCGCCTGGCCGTTGCGGCGATAGTAGCGGGTCTTGACGAGATCGACGGCCGGCGGGGGCAGCTGCTCCAGATCGGCCACATAAGCCGGCGGGCTGATATGGCGTTGCCCGTCCTGGTGGTGGAAGACAATACCCGGCACCGCCGTGAGGGGTCCCCCCCGGCGCAGGGTTTCCGCCAGCGTCGGCATGCCGGCTTCTCCATCGCCGCGCAGGACGAAATCAACACCGGGATGATCCAGTATGCGCTCCGGGAAAGCGGTAGGATGGTGGCCGCCAAGCACGATGAAGGCCTCCGGGCTCCTGGTCTTTATGGCCTGGGCGCATGCCAGGGCCATATCTTCATAGGCCGAGAACAGGGAGGAGATGCCGATCAGGAAGGCGCCCGAGAGGCGGGCACTCTCGGCAATTGTCGCGATGGCGTAACCGAAATGGCGATACTGTTGGAAGAGTGCAAATGGCGAGAGATCCTCGGTTGCATAGACCGCGGCCAGGTATTCCAGCGCGGCGGGCAAGGGCGCCGGGCGTGACTTGCCGCGGGCCAGGGCATCCAGCACCGCCACCGCGAAGCCGCGTTTCCTGAGGGCGGCGGCAATGGAAATCAATCCATAGGGCAGCGTGCGTTTGGCTGTCAGATAATAGTCCCGCACGGGGGGCTGGATGAGCAGGATATCACACGGCAGGCGGCCGGTAACAGGCGGCCCGCCCGGCAGGGGCGCTTCCAGTTGCGGTGGCACGGGTCAGTGGCCGCCGCATCCGCCACCGCAGCTCCCGCCGCAGCCCTTCTGGTCGGTGGCCTGGGCCATGGCCCGCACGACTTCCCGGGGTGGGGGTTCGGCAACCGCGGTGACGGTAACGGATAGATCGAGGGTTTCGAACGGATCGTTCAACCGCAGAGCGGCGCGCAGGGCCGGATGAAGATGGCCGAAGGTATGTGCGGTCATGGCCTTTGGTATGGAAAGCTGGAGGCAGTCGCCGACGGTTCGATGCAGAAGTTCGGCTTCAAAGGGGCACAAGCCTTCACTGGCAGCGCCCAGAATGAATTCGAAAGGTGCTCTGCGGGCACCCCATTGGAGTTCCAGGGTAACTTTTTTCAAATGGTCAACGACGG
>JAVVFK010000431.1:0-1156 GCA_032251015.1 Elusimicrobiales bacterium | reverse complement strand
GATGGTGATCCCCTTCTCCCGCTCCAGGTCCATGGAATCCAGCAACTGGTCTGTGGCCGCCTCCTTGCCGGACAGCCCGCCGGTGCGTCGCAGGATCTGATCCGCCAGGGTGGACTTCCCGTGATCAATATGGGCGATGATGCAGAAGTTGCGGGTTTGTTTGGGCTTGAGCTTGAGCATTATGGGAAGTTACTACGAAACGCGCGAATGACGCGAATCTAAGAATACAATGGAAATACTTTAGCGATTTTCGCGAATTCCGTAGTCTAGTTCTCCTTCTCCAAGTCGCCATACTCGGCGATGGAGGTGACTTTCCATGACCGGTCGGTCCGCTTGGCCATGCCGGCCAGAACAGCGCCGGGACCGCATTCATAGAATTCGCTTATGCCCATGGCGGCAGCCTCGCGCATGCAGTCTTCCCAAAGGACACTCGAAATCACCTGCCGCGTAAGCGCGGTGCGGATTTCCTCGGGGGTCTTGACCGGCTTGCCGGTGGTGTTGCTCAGGACAGTCAGGCGGGGTTCCCGGATCTGGACGCCTTTGAGAAACTCCTCGAACTTCCGGCGCGCGGGCTCCATGAGGCGGCTGTGGTAGGCGCCCGCCACTTTCAGGGGCACGACCATGCGGAAAGATCCCGAGGCCTTGGCGGCTTCCACCGCTTCTCCCACCTTTTCCGATTCCCCGGAAATGACAATCTGGCCCGGGCAGTTGAGGTTGGCCATGTCGACATCGTGCGCCTTGCAGAGCGCTTCCACGTCCTCCCGGCTCCCGCCGATCATCGAGGCCATGGCCCCGTCCGTGGCATCGCAGGCTTCCTGCATGAGGCGCCCGCGCTCGGCCACCACCCGCAGGCCGTCTTCAAAGGAGAAAGATCCCGCCGCCGCCAGCGCTGTCAGCTCGCCCAAGCTCAGCCCGGCCGCCAGGCTCAGGCCCTCCAGCTTGCCGGCCTCTTCCAGGAGCTTGTAGGCGGCATACCCCATCACGTAAAGCGCCGGCTGGCAGACGCGCGTCTCCGTCAGGGTCTCTTCCGGGCCCTCGAAGCTCACCTCGCTCAGGTTCATGGCAAGGATTTTGTCCGCTTCCGCATAAATCTCACGGGCGATGGCACTGCTCTCCACCAGCGACTTTCCCATGCCCACTTTCTGGGCACCCTGAC
>JAVVFK010000430.1:0-1161 GCA_032251015.1 Elusimicrobiales bacterium | reverse complement strand
GTCCTGCGGAAAGATACTCAAGGCCAGATTCGGCAAGGTCGGCTATTCCCTCAAAGGCCGCGCCGACCTGCTCACCGCGGCCGACCTCGCTTCCCAGAAAAAAGCGATAGGTCTTATACGCCGTCATTACCCGGACCACGGGCTCCTCGCCGAGGAGGGTGTGGACACCTTCAGGCCCGGCCGCCCCGCCTGGATCATCGACCCGCTCGACGGCACCACCAACTACGCCCACGGCTTCCCGGCCGCCGCCGTCACCGCCGCGTATTACGACGGGACGGAGATAAAGGCCGGCGGCACGCTGGACCCTTTCCGCGGCGAGCTCTTCTTCGCCGTGAAGGGGCGCGGAGCCTCGCTCAACGGCCGCCGCATAAAGGTGTCGCGCACGCCGGAACTGTCCAGGTCGCTGCTGGCCACCGGCTTCGCCTATGACCGCGGCGAGAAAGCCGAATACTACTGCTCTTTCTACGCCGAGTTCCTGAAGATCTCGCACGACATACGCCGCATGGGCTCCGCCGCTCTCGACCTGGCCTGGACCGCCTGCGGCCGGCTGGACGGCTACTGGGAATTCAACCTCAAGCCCTGGGACGTGGCGGCCGGCCTGCTCCTGGTAAAGGAAGCGGGAGGGGAAGTCAGCGATTTTTCGGGAAAAGGCTGGAAGGTTCCTACGGATTTCGGTCCTCAGACACTGGCCGCCAACGGCAGGCTGAACCGGGCGATGCTTTCGGTTATAAGGGAAAAATTGCGTCAGGGCAGCCCGCGCAGCAGTTTGCCCGCCAGGCGCCGCGCCGCTTCCGACAGGGCGTAGCCGTCGGCCGCGGTCTCTACCGCCGAGGAGACGGCCTTGCCGCCGGCGGAATCCACCAGCACCGCCTCTATCCTGTATCCTTCCGCGTCGTCGAAGAAAACGGTCCCGTGCGCCACGCGGTCAGCGCCCAGCGCCCGGCCCAGCGCGGCCAGTTCGGAATAGGACGGGGACTCCTGCCCCGTCAAAAGCCTGCGCTCGGCTTCCGTGAAACCGGGCGAGGAGCGGGACGTCATTTCCGCTCCCATTCCGGCGAAATGCTCTTCCAGCTTCCTTGACACGACGAGACCCGTACCGCCTCCGGCGAAGGAAGCCACGACGAGCTTCCCGGCCGGGGGGCGGCCCGCGGAAGGAGGCCC
>JAVVFK010000042.1:0-13540 GCA_032251015.1 Elusimicrobiales bacterium | reverse complement strand
AAGACACCGTGGAGGTCGTCGATTCGCCGAACGAGGATGTCGCGGACCTCGAGATGCTCGCCGGCGAGAGCCCGGTTATCCGGTACGTCAACTTTCTGATTTCCCTGGCCGTCAGAGAAGGCGCCAGCGACATACACATCTGCGTGGGCAAACCGCCGATGATGCGTCTCAACGGCGAGGTATTACCGGTCTCCGCCGACATGCCCGCGCTGACGGCCGAGCAGACCAAGACGCTGGTCTATTCGGCGCTTTACGGCGAACAGCGCGGCAAATTCGAGGAGAACTGGGAGCTGGACTGTTCGTTCGCCATAACCGGCGTCTCCCGCTTCCGCCTCAACGTCCTGATGGCCCGCAACGGGGTGGAAGCCGTCATGCGCGTCATCCCCTCCAAGATCCCCACCCCCGAACAGCTGGGCCTGAGCCCGGCGATAATAAGTTTGTCCCAGATCCCGAAAGGGATGGTGCTGGTCTGCGGGCCGACGGGCTCGGGCAAATCCACCACGCTGGCCGCGCTGCTGGAGCTCATCAACACCAAGCGCAAGGGGCACATGCTCACCATCGAGGACCCCATCGAGTTCACCTACGAGGCCAAGAGCTGCATCATCCGCCAGCGCGAGATAGGCCAGCACACTAAAAGTTTCAGCAACGCCCTGCGGGCGGCGCTGCGCGAGGATCCCAACGTCATACTGGTCGGCGAAATGCGAGACCTCGAGACTATACAGCTCACCATCACCGCCGCGGAGACCGGCCATCTGACCTTCGCCACCCTGCACACGCAGGACGCGCCGTCCACCGTGGACCGCATCATCGACGTCTTCCCGCCGCACCAGCAGACGCAGGTGCGCGTGCAGCTGGCGGCCAGCCTCCAGGGCGTGGTCGCGCAGATACTGCTGCCGCGCAAGGACGGCCGCGGCCGCGCCGCCGCGCGCGAGGTGATGACCATGACGCCGGCCATCTCCAACCTCATCCGCGAGGGCAAGACCCACATGATCTACAGCGCCATAGAGACCGGCGCCAAGTTCGGCATGATACCGATGGACCGCTCGCTGGCGATGCTGGTGCAGCAGGGAGTGGTGGCCTACGACGTGGCCGCGGCCAAGGCCCGCGACCAGGAAATGTTCAGGAAGATGTGCTCGCAGACCGCGGGCGCGGCGGGAGGCGGATTATGAGCGGGACCGGCGATCTCAGGAACGTTCCGATGTTCCGGAACTTCTCGGGCGATATGCTCGCGCAGTTCTCGGAGACTTTCAAGCAGTCCTTCTACAAGAAGGACGAGGTCATATTCAAGGAGCGCAGCGAGGGAGACACCCTTTTCATTATCGTCTCGGGCTCGGTGTCCATCGAGAAGAAGCTCGACGAGGAAGGAAAGGTCTTCAAGACGCTGGCGATACTCAGCGCCGGGGAGTTCTTCGGCGAAATGGCCGTGCTCGAAGGGCAGACCCGCTTCGCTCAGGCCCGCGCAGAGACCGACGCCGTGCTCTACGAGGTGCGGAGGACCGAGTTCTTCGGCTTCATCAAGGCCCACCCGGACAACGGCATCTCCATCTTCACCGAGATAATGAAGTCCGTGCTGCGCCGCCTGCAGCACACCTCCAGCGAGCTGACGATGCTCTTCGACATGAGCAAGCTCGTGCTGCGCGAATACCGATCCTCCCGGGAGTTCCTCGCCGAGATGCTCGACGAAGTGTACAGCCATTTCGAGGGCAGCTGGAACATAAGCGTATTCGCCTACAACCAGTTCAACGAGGAGTTCGACGAGGCCGGGACCCGCTCCACCTTCGAGGAAGCCCCGGAGAAACTGGCCGCGCCGCCCCCGCCGGAGAGCGGCTGGACCGCGACAAACTCCTATGTGCTGGTATTCAAAGGGCCCAAAGGGCCGCTGGGCTACATGCGCTTCGCCCGGTCGGCCGATTTCACCGACACCGAGAAGAACTCGCTGTCCACCATATTCGGCACGCTGTCCTCGATAATCTCCTCGGCGGTCGAGAACATAGATCACCGGGCCGAAGCGGCCCTGCTGCAGAAACTAAAGGAGCAGAAGAACATCATATGAACGACAACAGGCTCAAATTCCGGAAACTGGCGGCGGCCGCCGCCAAACTGGCCGACGACAAGAAGGCCTCCGATATAAAGATATACGACATCGCCGACAAGTCCGACGCGGCCTATTTCTCCCTGGTCGTCACCGTGGAATCACAGCCGCAGATGAGGGCCGTGGAGGACGAGATCTCGGTGGGGCTCAAGCGCGACGAGGGCCTCCACGTCCTGCACCGCGACGGCCTGATGAGCCGGACCTGGAAGGTCATGGACTACGGCGGCCTGGTAGTGCACGTCTTCGAGCCCTCCGCCCGCGCTTTCTACGCGCTGGACAGGCTCTACGAGGACTGCGCCGTCGTAGAATGGCAGGCGAAACCCGCCCGCGTTCCCGCGGCTAAGAAGGAGCCGGCCGGGAAAGTCCCGGCCAGTAAAGCTCCGGCCAGGAAAACCCCGGCCAAAAAAGCGCCGGCGAAAAAAACTCCGGGCAGGAAAGCCCCGGTAAAAAAGGCGTCGTCGAAGAAGGCCGCCAGACCCCGGAAAAAGTAGCATGAGCCTCCGTGATATCGAGGACTCCCTCAGGGAGGCGACATCTTCCGCGTTCCATATTCCGCGCGAACAGGCTGATTCTCTTTCCGCCTCCGTGCCTCCCCCTCATGTAAATACCGATATCTCCCTGGCCTGGCCCATTTCGGCCGCCAAGTCCCTGCGTAAGGCCCCGCTGAAAATAGCCGAAGAGCTTAAAGCCGCTATTCCTTCCGAGTTTTCGGCGGAGGTGGCGGCCCCGGGGTTCGTAAACCTGCGGTTGCCGGATCTCCGTCTTTTCGGCGAATTGAGGGCGATCCTGGACGATCCCGGCTATTACCGCCGGCCGGAATACGCCGCCGAACACATCAATCTCGAATTCGTATCCGCCAATCCGACGGGGCCGCTGCACCTGGCCTCCGGCCGCGGCGCCACGCTGGGCGACAGCCTGGCCAGGATCTTCCGGGCGCTGGGAGCGAAGGTGTCGGAGGAGTTCTACGTCAACGACAAGGGCCGGCAGGTGGAGATGCTCGGCCTCTCGCTCAAGGCGCGCTTCGAGGGCAAGGAAATCCCGGAGGACGGCTATCACGGCGACTACATGAAAGAGCTGGCCGCCGGCATGCCGAAGGAGGCCGCGTCCTGGGACGCCGCGAAGTTCTCGGAATACGCGATAACGGAGATGCTAAAGCTCCACAGGACCGACATGGCCGCGTTCCGGGTGGAATTCGACCGCTGGTTCCTCGAATCCGAGCTGCACTCCGCCGACGCCCCCGGGAAGGCCCTGGCGGAACTGCGCGGGCGCGGCATGGCCTACGACAGGGAGAACGCCGTCTGGTTCGGGGCGGCTTCGGAGCTGGAGTCGGACGAGAAGGACCGCGTCCTGGTTAAGTCCGACGGGCGCAACACCTATTTTCTCAACGACATCGCCTACCATCTCGACAAGCTCTCGCGCGGCTTCACGCGCCTTATAGACGTCTGGGGCGCCGACCATCACGGCTACGTGCCGCGCATGGAGGCCGCCGTCGGCGCGCTGGCCGGGGCGAAGGATAAGTTCAAGGTGGTGATACACCAGCAGGTCGCGCTCAAGCGCGGAGCCGAACTGGTGAAGATGTCCAAACGCGCGGGCGAGTTCATCTCTCTCAAGGAACTGGTGGACGAGGTGGGGGCCGACGCCTGCCGCTTCTTCTTCGCCTCGCGCGGCCCCAACACGCACCTGACCTTCGACGTGGACCTGGCCAAGAAACGGTCCAACGAGAACCCCGTCTTCTACGTGCAGTACGTGCACGCGCGCATCAGCTCGATCTTCGCCAACGCGGCGGAGAAGGGCGTGGACCCGGAGGCCGGTTTCGATCCGGAAGCCGTGAAGCCGGCTCCCGAGGAACGGGCGCTGGCGATGAAACTGCTCTGGCTCGAGAAGGTCCTCTCCGACTGCGCGCGGGACTATTCCCCGCATCACCTGACGACCTACCTGGTGGAACTGGCCTCCCTGTTCCACTCCTTCTACGACAAGCACAAAGTGCTCGATCCCCGGAACCCGCAGGTCACGGCCTTCCGGCTTTTCCTGCTCAGGGCCGTGCGCAAGGTCATCGCGGATACGCTGGGCCTGCTCGGCGTCTCCGCTCCCGAGCGGATGTAATACTCCCCGCGCCGGTCCGTCAGCCGAATTTGGAAGCCAGCAGGGACGTCTCTTCGATTATTCGGCGCGTATAGGCCGGCCCCGCGTAGCCCTCCCTGCCGAAAAAGAACCGGAAGTCCCCCCCCTCGAGTTCCATGCGGGAGAAACCCGTCCGGTCGGAGAACACGCTGGGGCCTTTCCGGAAATCCGGCAGGACGGAGAGAGCCGTTTCGGGGCGGTCGCAGCGCACCTCGTAATAATCCCAGTAGGGCACCGCGTCCACGCGCGGCGGTCCCCCGGCCAGCGCCCCCAGCGGGCCTTCCGGCTTCACCGTAAGCCGCAGCCCCGCCGTGTTGGCGCAGCGGCAGAGGACTTCCAGCGAGAAGGAAGCGGGGGCATGGCGGTGGGGCGGCTGCTGGTCCACGTCGATGAGGACCTCCACGCCGTTCATTCTTCCCTTCGAATCGTAATGCCCGTCCTCTCCCCCTCCCGAGGCGTCGGCGAATCCCAGCCGCCGTCCTATGGCCCTGCCTTCCGCGCTCTGCCGGTATTTCATCCCGTACCAGGCCCCGCCTGTTCCGGCGGCTATAAGGCCCGCGGCCGCTAGTCCCGCCGCCGGCACGCGCGCCGGGGAGAAGGCGCCGGCGAAGATGAATATCCCCGTGAATACGCCCGCGAGTATCATCAAAAAGGAGGCTATGGTCAGTACGCCGCGCAGCATGTTGCGGCGCGTGGGGCCGCCGCCGTAGAAGAAGGCGGCCAGGGCTATCAGCAGCACGCCGCCGGGGATCAGCGCGAACGAGGTCACCGTGTAGGGACTCACCCCGTTGGGCCCGCTGAAGAACATCGCCGTTCCCGCCGCCGACATGACTATCCCGGCCGCGTATACCGACGGGGGGACCGGCGCGCTCACGTCGGCCGTCCCGACGCCGTCGGGCTCGGGGGCCTCTCCCCTGGCCAGGCTCTCTTTTTCCAGGCGGGACTCCTCCTGTATCTCCCGCATCAGTTCTTCGTCGGCGGCCTTGTCCGGTATGAAAGGCCCCGCCACCAGCAGGAGCCCGCCGATGACGGTAATGCCCAGGAAAAGCATGGAATAGGGCTCCGCTCCCGGGATCAGTTCCGGGGCGAAGAGTCCGATCGCCAGCAGCGGAAAGCCGGCTTTTTTCAGAATCCGTTTCATGGAAGGCCGAACGTTCTGTATTCGCCGGGACGCAGCGTCCCGCTCCGCCCGACCGCGGAGAACCAGGTGTCGCCGCGCGTGATATTGCCTATAACCGCCTTCCGTAGGCCGGGGCGGGATGAAGAGATCATGATATACCCGGTCCAGTTCTGGCCCGCCGGCGCCCAGAGGGGCTCTATCGTGTACTCGCCAAGTTCGGCGCGCACCGAGGCCGCCAGAGACAGCACTTCGGAGTAGGTCCGCTTCACGGCCGGGTCGCCGCCCTGCCAGTCTATGGCGCAGGGCACGCTGAAAGGCAGGGGCTTATGTTCGGAGGGCACCGCGGCGTCGTAGCCTATCTCCGCGCCGGCGTACATCAGCGTGGAACCGGGATAAAGGAAGGTCAGCGCCAGCGCCGCGGGCAGGCGCTCGCCGTAGACGCGCTCGGGGGCCGGCTCGTCGTGGTTGCCGGTGAAGGCCACGGCTCCGGCCCCGCCCGACTGCCAGGCCAGGAAAGCCAGGCGGTTCATGGAACTTGCCAGCTCATGCGGGTTCCCGTGCTCCATCGCCTGGTACCAGCCGGTCTGGCCCTCCTCGCGGCCGGTCTCGAACTTGCTGTATATGACGTCGAAGCCGCAGGCGGAGAGGTCCTCCTGGAACGAATAGGCCTCGGCCATGAACGCGGCCGAAGGCTTGGCCGCCTTGACCGTGGCGATGAGCCCGCGGTAGAACTCTTCTCGCGGCATGGTCCGGCCCCAGGTGCGGCCGAAAACGCCGTTGAGGTCGAGGTGGGCCATGTCCACGCGGAAGCCGTCCACGTCGAATTTAGTCGCCCAGCCTTTCACTATCTCCGTCATCCTGGCGCGCAGGCGGACATTGGAATAATCGATCTGGGCGGTGTCTATCCAGTCGGAGACCCCGCCGCCGTACTCGAAGCCGCCGTGATGTACGCACCAGCGTTCGCCGCGGTGACCCTGTTCGAAATGCTGGTTCGGGCAGGGGCCCGACGGCCGCTTGTGACCTATGAAGTAGGCCGGGTCCTCGAACAGGAGCTTCGAGTCCATGGAGGTGTGGTTGACCACGAAATCCATTATGACCTTCAGTCCCGCGGCGTGGGCTTTTTTCACGAAATTACGGAAATCCTCCTCGGTGCCGAGGTCCGGATTTACCGTCGAGTGGTCGCTTATCGAATAGGGCGAGCCTCCGCCCGTGCCGGTCTGCCCGCGCACGCCTATCGGGAATATCCCCATGGGCCAGACCGCGTCGAACCCCATCCTCTTTATCGCCTCGAAGTCGGAGGAGCGGAAATCCCTGAAGAAAAGCGCGCCGCCCGCGCCGGAAGCGGACTTTGCGCCCGCTTCGCGCCGCCCGGCCAGGTTGTAGGCCCTGGGAAAGAGTTCGTATACGCGGGCCTTCTTCGCCCAGAGGGAGGCGTCGTAGCGGCGCACGTTGTCCTGCAGCCCGGCGACGTAGTAGTCGAGCATTTCGTTGAGCCGCGCGTTCTTCTCCGCCGCGGGCAGCGAAGAGTCCCGGAGTTCCGTCAGCGCCGAACGCAGTTCGCCCGTCCAGGCCACGGGGGCCAGCAGCGCGTCGAGATAACTGAAATAATCGGGCGTGTGATGAAGGAAGGTCTCCGCGCCGAAACGGCCCTCGAGTTCCTTCTTGGTCCAGAGGAAGCCCTCCAGGCCGACTCCCTGCGCCTGCGCGGTCCAGCCCCCGGGATGGCGGAAGCGGAAGTGGCGCATCTCCGGGGTCGAGCCGTTCCAGGCTCCCGCGGAGAGGACCTGCTTGGTTTCGAGGAGGAATTCCGCGGCCGCGGCGTCTTTTTCCGGCGGACGGGGGATCTCGACGGGGGAAAGCGCGCCGTTCCCGTCGAACAGGGCCGCCGCTTCCGCGCGCAGGGTTTCCGGCTGGGCCGCCGGCAGGGTCGCGGGGAACAGCGCCGCCAGCAGCAGCGCGGGGATCAGCGGAAAATAAAATCGGTGTTTTTTCATCTTTTTCTCCCGGTATCGTCGCCGGCGGACAGCGCCAGCAGGAACAGCCAGTCCGACAGCCTGTTGAGCAGGACCGCCGCCTCTTTCGCCTTCAGGTCCCAGCAGTATATCTCGCATATGCGGGCCTTGGCCCGGGAAAGGTGCAGCATGGCTTCCGCGGCGTTGGTCCCCGGCAGGACGAACCTGGCCGGCGGCTTTACCCGCCGCGAGATTTCCGCCGACGCCTTTTCCAGGCCGGAGGTCCGTTCGCTCAGCTCGCCGCCGTTCTTCATGCCGGCGATATTGGCCGCGGCCGCGGCCAGGCCGGCCTGCGCCCGGCAAATAGCGGTCCGTTCGAAACCGCCGGCCTTCACCAGCCCGAGCAGGCAGGAGAGTTCGTCGATAAGGGCGTTGGTCCTTATGCGCGGGTCGGTCTTCTTTACACGGCGGCCGGCCAGCAGGTCCGTCAGGCCGCCGTCCCCGGACCCTTGCGCCGGCTTGAAAGGTCTTCTCATTTTTCCGTCACTTTTTGAGTATATATACACAAGTATAGCGCAGGCCGCCCCCGGAGGTCAGTATCCGGAGGCCCAGAGCCTGCGCGGAAAAGGCACCCCCGGGGGATGGGTCCAATGGCCCGTCGCAGAGCTCCGGGCACCGACTGCGGCGAATGCCGCCCTGATCCGGCCCAATTGGTATAATTAGGTATCAGCGTCCCCAAGGAGATGAACATGAAAGACAAAGTCGAGAAAGTAATAGAGAAGATAAAGCCGATACTGGCGGCGGACGGCGGTTCCGTGGAGCTGGTCTCCGTGGACGAGAAGAGCGGGGTCGTCACCGTGCGTCTGACCGGCGCCTGCGGCTGCTGCCCCCACGCGGCCATGACGCTCAAGGGCGTGGTGGAGCGCATGGTGCGCGAAGAGGTCCCCGAGGTGAAGGAAGTCACGGTCGGCTGACCGCCGCCGGCATCGGCGGCGACGCCATGCGGCACGGTGTCCCCGGCGCCTTTTCCCGGCCGTACATGACCCTGATAAATCTGCACACCCATTCCAGCTTCTCCGACGGCACCCTGCCGCCGGAGAGGCTGGCGGCCGCGGCCGCCGCCGCCGGAGTGAAGTATTTCTCCCTTACCGATCACGACAATACGGCCGGCTGGCGCGGCCTGGGGCCGCTGCTTTCCGCGCGCGGCCTGCGCTGGTGCCGCGGTGTGGAACTCAGCACCCGCCTCCACGACAGCCTGCACGTGCTGGGTTACGGCGTGGACCCCGAGAACCCCGTCCTGGTCTCCGCGCTGGAGGAGTTCAGGCGCAGGAGGCTCGCCCGCATGGAGGAGATACTCGCGCTGATGCGCCCGCTGGGCTTCTCCGCCTCGCTGGCCGACCTCGAGGCCGCCGCGCCGGGGTCCGCGGCGACCGGGGACGCCAGGACCTACGGCCGCCCGCACCTGGCCGACCTCATGGAGTCGCGCGGTTTCGTCAGGAACCGCAAGCAGGCTTTCGAGAAATATATCGGCTACGGCTGTCCCGCCTATGTCCCGCCCCGCGGCCCCGACATGGAGGAATCCATAAAGGCGGTGAAGGCCGCCGGCGGGGCCGCCGTTATCGCGCACCCCGGCGTGGTGGAGAAGGTCCTCGATCTCGGGGCCTGGAAGGAGATGGGGCTCGACGGCATAGAGGCGTTCTATCCCTGCCATACCGTGCGCAAGATGAGGGATTTCCTGGCTATCGCCCGGCGCTTCGGCCTCGGCGTCACCGCCGGCACCGATTTTCACGGGCCGGGCACGGGCCGCGAGGAGATGAGCGGCTTCGATTACGACGAGGATAATTTCGGCTGGCTGGAGAAATACTGGTCATGAGGATAATATCCCACCGGGGAGCGTCCGGCTACGCTCCCGAGAACACGCTGAAGGCCTTCGAGCTGGCCGTGAAGATGGGGTCGCGCGACTTCGAGTTCGACGTCCACCGGACGCGCGACGGGAAGCTCGTCGTCCATCACGACTACGACCTCTCGCGCACCGCGGGAGAACCGGCGAGGATAGCGGAACTCGACTACGCGGACCTCGCCCGCTTCAACGCCGCGGCCCATTTCGCCGCCGATCCCTCCTTCCAGCGGGTGCCTCTTCTCGAAGAAGTCCTGGAAATAGCGGGGCCCGCCGCCGACTGGATAAATTTCGAGGTCAAGAACGACGGCGGCGCGTACCCGGGAATAGAGGAAGACCTGCTCGCCGCGTTCGGAAGGCGGCCCGGCCTTTTCGAAAAGGCCCTGGTGTCCAGTTTCGACCACGACACCCTGCGCCGCTTCCGGGCGCTGTCGCCGGAACTTGGCCTCGGCTGGCTGGGCCACGGGCTCAGCGAGGTGCTGCTGGCGCCGGCCGTGATGAAGGCCCGCGCGATAGGCGCCGCCAGCTTTCACCTGGCGCTGCGCATCGCCTTCCGTCCCAACGTGGCCCTGCTCCGGAGGTCCGGCTTCTCCGTCCGCGTCTACACGGTGAACCTTAAGAAGGACGCGCTGCGCATGAAGGAGATAGGAGTGGACGGCGTCTTCAGCAATTATCCCGATATCATGGAGAAGCGGGAGTGAACACGGAACTCAGGGACGAAGTGAGGAGACTTGCCGCCGCCGGCCTGGACAGGCGCTGCGTGGCGGGCGGGCTGGAGCGCGCGGCCGCGCTGACGCTGGAGATAAACAGGCTCAAACGCGAGCGGCGCGCCGTTATAGCGGCGCACGTCTACCAGTCGCCGGAGATAATACTCGGCATCGGGGACTTCGCCGGCGATTCCTACAAGCTTGCCGACGACTGCCGCCGCACGGACGCCGGCGCGATAATTTTCTGCGGCGTGCATTTCATGGCCGAGACCGCCAAGATCCTCAGCCCGGAGAAGAAGGTGTACGTCCCCTCCTCCAACGCCGGGTGCTCGCTGAGCGAAGGGATAACGGCCGGGGACGTGAGGCGTCTCAAGGCGGAGCATCCCGGCGCGCCGGTGGTCACCTATATCAATACCTCGGCCGAAGTGAAGGCGGAGTCGGACTGCGTCGTCACCAGCGCCAACGCCGCGAAGATACTTCGCAGGATGTACGAGGAGCACGACAAGGTTATATTCGTCCCCGACCGGTTCATGGGCGCGAACCTGGCCCGCGAACTGGGCAAGACCCCGGGCCGCGATATCATACTCTGGAACGGGTCCTGCGTGGTGCACGAGCGTTTCGACCCGGGGCTGATAGATATATACAGGGAGCGCTGGCCCGGCCTGGTCGCGCTGGCCCACGCGGAATGCCCGTCCGAGCTCATAAAGGCGGTCGATTTCATGGGCGGCACCGGCGACATGATGCGCTACGTCGAGAGCACGAACGCGCCGGCCTATCTGCTTGTGACGGAATGCGGCTTCGGCGAGCTGGCGCGGCTGCGCTTCCCGGGGAAGAATTTCATAGGGATGTGCCGGCTCTGTCCTTACATGAAGTCCATAACCCTGGGCAGCGTCCTGGCGCTGCTCAGGGACCCGTCGCCCCCGGAAGTGACCGTGCCCGCCGGCATAGCCGGGCGGGCACGCTCCGCGATAGACCGCATGTTCGAACTGGCCGCTTAGTAGACCGCCTCTTTCTCCCCCAACAGGCCCCAGACCACGCTGCGGTGCAGCCATCCGCTCACCTCGTCGTCGTCGGTCACCTTCAGCCAGGACCCCTCGCTGGACACTATCTTCAGGGCGTAGCCCATGTCCAGGATCCACAGAACGTCGTAGGTGCCGCCGGGGCCTTCCCGCAGGTTCGCCTTCTCGGTCTTTATGGCCACTCCGGGGTTCTTGGAGAGCAGCGAGCGGTGTATCCAGCCCTCGTCCTTCTCGTAATCGCTGACCATTACCCAGGCGCCGTCGCTGTCGATCACCTCGAGCGGAGAATAACGGGAAACGGTCCAGAGCACCTCGTAACCGGTGCCGGGCCCGCTGCGGATATTGGCTTTCCTGGAGGCGACCGTGAATATTTCCGCGGCCGCGAGCGCCGGGACAAGTAAGGCGGCCGCTGCCAGCATAATTTTGTTCCTCATATTTGCCTCCTTTGCCGCTTAAAAAACCGCGGCGTCGAACGGATATCCTGTCCCTGATAGTTTACTCCGCGAAGACGTCCGTTTCAATAACAGGAATGTTTCCATAATGTTAAATCTCGCGGGCCCGGCGGCGGGCTATTTTGTAACATAGGAGGCCATGAAGCCCGACATAAGGGACCTTACGCGCGCGGAACTGGAGGAGAGGCTCGCCGCCCTCGGCGAGAAGCCGCTGCACGCCGCGGCGGTGTTCGGCGCTCTCTACAGGGACGGCGCGGCCTCCTTCGGCGCCATGGTCCGCGTGCCCGCCCGTGCGCGCCGCCTGCTTGAGCGGGAGTTCTCCCTCCCCCCGTCCGCGGATCCGGAGGTCTTCGTTTCCGCGGCCGACGGCACGCGCAAGCTGCTCTTCTCCTTCCCGGGCGGCGCCCCGGCCGAAAGCGTGGTCCTTCCGGGCAAGGGGCGTCTGTCGGCCTGCCTCTCTTCGCAGTCCGGCTGCGCCTGCGGCTGCTCCTTCTGCGCCACGGGAGAGATGGGGCTGGTCCGCGACCTCCGTCCTTCCGAGATCGTCGCCCAGTACACCGCCTGCCTGCGCGAGGCGGGCGGGCCGCTGTCGAGCCTGGTCTTCATGGGCATGGGCGAGCCGTTCCTCAACTGGGATAATTTCAGGCGGGCGGTACTTATACTTTCGGACGACGCCGGCCACGGTTTCCCGCAGAGCCGGATGACCGTGTCGACGGTGGGGATAGTCCCGGGGATAAAGGAGCTCGCCGTTTCCGGCCTTAAGGTGAAACTCGCGGTCTCCGTCGTGGCCGCGGACGAGCGCCTGCGCGCGCGGCTGGTGCCGATGCAGTCCCGCTACCCTCTCGGCGAAGTGGCCGCCGCGGCGAGGGATTATTGCGCGGCCCGTAGGGCGCAGGTCTTCTTCGAGTACATAGTTTTCGACGGCGTGAACGACTCGGCCGACGACGCGAAGCGGCTGGGCCGGCTTATAAAGGACATCCCCTGCCGGCTGAACCTTATCCCTCATAATCCGGCCGACGGGCCAGGCGCGGGCGTCACGCCGCGGGTGAAGGCGTTCCAGAAGGCGATGATAGCGTCGGGGGTCAGGACTTATCTGAGGCTCGAGAAGGGCCCGGATATATCGGCGGCCTGCGGCCAGCTGGCGGCGCGGCGCCGTTCTTCAGCGCGCGGCTGAAACCGGCTTACGGGCCAGGCAGATCAGCCTGTTCCGCTCCGGGGAAACTTTCTCGCCGTTGAATCCGCCCCAGAAGGACAGCGGCGGGAGACCGGCTTTTTCCAGCGCGGCCCCCAGGCGGGCCGCGTCGTAAAGCCGGTTGAAGAACTTCCTGGAGACGGTCCCGCCCCCGGGCTTTATCCTGGTCCATTCGTTGAAGCAGCCGTCCCGCGTAAGGACGTTCTCCTCCAGGTGAAAACTTCCGTCGTCCAGGCGAAGCCAGGAACGGGAGCGGAAGTTCTTCCTGACAAAGGCTCCGTTTACCACGTCTATAAGGAAAAGGCCCCCGGGCTTCAGCGCGCGGGCGACGCCTTTGAGGGTCTTGAGATCGTCGGAGAATTCAGGAAAGTAGCCGAAGCTGGTGAACAGGTTCACGGCCGCGTCGAATTCGCCCCCGAAGGGGAGGCGGCGCATGTCGCACCGGATCAGCCGCAGCGGGACCTTCCTCTTTTTCGCGCGCTCCGCGGCCTCGCGCAGGTACTCCTTCGAAAAATCGGCGCCGGTCACGCTCATGCCCCGCCGCGCGAACTCGACCGAATGGCGGCCCGGGCCGCAGCAGAGGTCGAGCAGCGCGGCGCCTTTTTTGAGCTTGAACTTTTTCAGGACGAGGGCCGCCTCGGCCGGGGCCTTGGCGACGGCGGCCGGAGAGGCCGGGTTGTAGAACGAATTTACGAAGAAACTTTTATGCCACTCGCGGGGGACTTTCATTCGCCTTTCGGTCCGGCCTTGACCAGGTTCCTGTAAACGCCGGGCTCCGAGCCCTCTATCGCTACGGCCCCGGCGTTCTTTTTGAAGAAATCAGCCGGCCCGGCCCAGCCGATAACGGCGTAGCCGTAACCAGCGTCGCGCATGGCTTCCAGCGCGCGCAGGAGCAGCGCCTTCCCGAGCCCTTTTTTATGGGAGCCCGGGTCCACCCCTATGGGCCCGAAAAAACCTTTGAGCGTGGAGTCATAGCAGGCGAAGCCCA
>JAVVFK010000429.1:0-1168 GCA_032251015.1 Elusimicrobiales bacterium | reverse complement strand
CTAAGTATCTCCCTTGAATCACTTGCCTGACTGACCGCCTGTTTAGCTGCCCGTCTGGCCGGCTACTCTGCCGGCTGCTCAGAACCCAGCACCCATGCGTCTTCTCCCTGGGGGCCGACCAGGACCAGGCGATCGGCCTCTTCTCCATCCGGCATCACAAACACCTGCCGGGACTCGTCCAGCGCCTCCGGCAGGCCTGGCAGAACGAAGGACACCCGGAAACTGATAGTATGCAAGGGCTGGCCGGCCTCATCTTCCAGGGTCAGGCTGTAAGGGCCGGGTTGAGTCACCGAGACGCGCCCCTGAGCCAGGGCCTCGACGGCCACAATCTTGGGCGGCGCCTCCGGGTAGGCGACTACCGTCACCGCCAGCATCTCGGGCTGGGTGGTAAAGGGCGTTGCCTTGGCTTCCACCTCCGTCGGTCCCTGCGTCAGGGCGGCGTTCAATAAGAGCGTTAACAACAAGGCAACCGCCAGGTGGCCCAGTAGCTGGTAACGAAAGGGGATCATCGTCTACTCCTTCTCAGGACCGGTAACAACAGCTCGCGGCGGGCCTCCGAACAGTGGCGCCGGCCAGGCTGCGGAATCCAGATCCCTGTTTAACAGGCCCAACGCACCCGTCTCCAGATCGAGCAGGTACACCTGAAGGCGCCGGCCATCATAAGCGTGGAAGAGCAGGCGCTCCCCATCGAGCCAGCGCGGCGCCCATTGGCTGGCGCGCATCTCGGTCAGGCTGTAAGCCAACTCTTCCTCCAATTCGAGCAAGAAAAGGCGCAAACCATCCCCACGGTTGCCGGCGAAAGCCAGCGCGGCACCGTCGGGCCGCCATGCCGGGGCAATGTCGCTGCCGGCGACAAAAGTGCGCCGTCTCACGGTGTCCGGAACGGGCCGGGCCGCATCCAGCGCCACCTCATAAATGTCCCAATCGCCGGTTTCCGCCGGGGCAGCGGCAAAGGCCAGGCGCGTTCCATCGGGCGAAACAGCCGGCCAGCTGGCGGGCGCCGGAAGGGACAGCCGCGTCTGTTCTCCACTGTCGATCTCCAGCAGATAGAGCGCGGGTGCACCGTCCCGGTGAGAGACGAAGATCAGCCGCTCGCCGTCCGGCAGCCAGGCCGGATGCGTTTCCTGGGCCGGGCTTTCTGTCAATTGCTCGACCGCGCCGCCCGCCG
>JAVVFK010000428.1:0-1169 GCA_032251015.1 Elusimicrobiales bacterium | reverse complement strand
ATAGCGGAGATGGCCGCCGGCAGTTCCGGTGGAGCCTCTTCGCCCAGCACGACGGCGGCTTTCATTGCCGCGGCCGTATCGCCGGCGAGGGCCAGCGAGACCGCGGCGAGCGACCCCTCGCGGCCTCCGCCGCCCTTCGCGGCAGCCTCGGCGAAGGCGGATGCGGCGCCCTTAAAGTCACGTTCCCTCAGGCGGCAGCGGCCATCCAGATAGGCCAGCAATGCCTCCCCGGCCGCGCCGGCAGGCTCAAAGAATCCGACCACGGTCCTTAAGGGTTCTTTCTTCTCTTCGTCACCGGTCGTATAAAAGGCGTGCTTGAACACGGCGCTCTTCCACGGGACGTCATCCCCGGTCCGCAAGGCGTAGACCGGCATGCTCCTTCCCCGGTGATTCCTGAAGACCTTATTGACGGGCGAAACATACTTCAGCGGCCTTGAGGGTTCCGCCCCGCAATCCGAACGGTAGACGGGAAAAAACCTTCTGAGAAGAGGCGCGCGCCTGTCTTCATAGGCGGGGTAAACGAAACCGGCCCCGGCTGGCCAATCCGCGTCGGCTTCCGACAGAAGCGCCAGCTCGATGTCGTTGGTCCGCATTTCCCCGTCGAAAGAACGGGCCGCGGAATAATTAAGCCCGGCGTAAAAAATCAGCCCGGAAGCGATAAGCTCCCCCGCGCCGCGGCGTGCCGCCAGCGGCGACAGGGCCGCGGCGGAGATGAACACGAAGGGCAGAAAAAAATACAGTTGATGCCGCATGAAGTGAAGGGGGTAATGGTCCCTGCTTGCGTAAACCACGGAAAAAAAAACCGCCCATACGAGGAGCCCCGCCACAGCCGCCCGGAAAAGACCGCGGACAGGGACGGCCCGCCAGGCCAGGGAGGCGGACAAAACGATGAAAAACAGCAAAGCCCCGACCCATCCCCAGGCGGGCAGGAACACCCCGAAATTCATCCTGCCGAGATGATACACCGCGTTAGCCGCGGGATCGATATAGTCGGGCCGGACACCGGGCGCGGGCAGCCCCTTGATATGCATCGCCCAGAGAAACAGCAGCCCCCCGCCGGATAAAAGGACCAGCACGGCATCCGGACGAAAAAGCTCGCGGCGCCTCCTGAAAAGCAGCCAGCCCCAGGCCAATCCCAGCGGCGGAATGAACTCATACCGCGAAGTCAG
>JAVVFK010000427.1:0-1175 GCA_032251015.1 Elusimicrobiales bacterium | reverse complement strand
TGAGCGTGCGCACTCTTTCGATGGATGGGGTGGAGGCCGCCAACTCCGGACACCCCGGCCTGCCCATGGGCTGCGCGGAGCTGGGAGCCCTGCTCTACGGCGAGGTGTTGAAGCATAATCCCGCCGACTCGGCCTGGATGGAGCGGGACCGCTTTGTCCTCTCCGCCGGGCACGGTTCGATGTTTTTGTACAGTCTGCTCCATCTGAGCGGGTACGATCTGCCCCTGGATGAGCTGAAGAAGTTCCGGCAGCTTGGGTCGAAGACCCCGGGACACCCTGAGTACCGCTGGACCGACGGGGTGGAGACCACAACCGGGCCTCTGGGGGCCGGTTTTTCCAACGCCGTCGGAATGGCCATAGCCGAGACCATGCTGGCCGAGAAGTTCAACACCGCCGAGCATACCATCGTCGACCATTACACCTACGCCCTCTCGGGGGACGGCTGTATGATGGAGGGGGTGACCTCCGAGGCCGCCTCCCTTGCCGGCCACCTGGGGCTCGGGAAGCTGATTGTCTTTTACGATTCGAACAATATCTCCATCGAGGGCAGTACGGGGCTCGCCTTTACCGAATCCGTCGCCGACCGCTACCGCGCCTATAACTGGCAGGTCCTTGAAGGGGATATGTACGACTTCAAGGGGGTTGCCGCGCGCATCGCCGAGGCAAAGGCCGAGACCGAAAGGCCGACCATCATTATTCTGAAGTCGGTTATCGGACAGGGCTCGCCCAACAAGGCCGGCAGCCACGACGTGCACGGCGCGCCGCTGGGAACAGACGAGATAAAGGCGACCCGCCGCAACCTCGGGGTGGACGAGAACGCCTCTTTCTATATTGACCCGAAGGCGACGGAGTATTTTGCCGCCGCCCGCTCCGGCAAAACCGCCCTCTACGAGAGCTGGCAGAAAGAGTTCGCGGCCTGGGCCGCGGCGAATCCCGACCTGAAAGCTGAGTGGGACGCCTGGACGGCCCCGGCTCCCGACCTTTCGGCGGTGAAGTGGCCGCAGTACAAGGTGGGGGACGCCGACGCGACCCGCAACGCCTCGGGGAAGGCTATCAAGGCCATCGCCGAAGCCTGCGGTAACCTGGTGGGCGGCTCCGCGGACCTCGAGCCCTCCAACAAGACCGGTATGGGCTACGGGGACTATCAGAAGGGGAACCGCGCCGGCCGCACCCTG
>JAVVFK010000426.1:0-1175 GCA_032251015.1 Elusimicrobiales bacterium | reverse complement strand
ACCGGTTATTCAGAAGGCCTGCAGCCGGGCGCTGGAGGCTGGTTTCGGCCTGGAAGCCGGTTTTTCGCTGGCCGAGCGTATTGTTCGCTATGCGAAGGTTCCCGTCTTTATCATGACCTACGCCAACCCGGTCGTCACCATGGGGGTGGAGGCCTTTGTCGCCCGGGCGGCAGCGGCGGGGGCCGCCGGGCTGATTGTACCGGACCTGGTTCCCGGTGCCGACGAAGGACTCTACGCCGCCGGACGCAGGGCCTCGATGCCCATTGTACCGGTGGTGGTTCCCACCATGGAGGCCGGCAGGCTGGCGGAGATCGCGTCGCTGAAGGAGGAGTTTATCTACGCCGCCCTGCGGACGGGAATAACCGGGAGACAGACCCGCATCGAACCGGGAACCCTTGCCTTCCTCGCCGACTGCGGGCGGACGGGCATGAAGGTCGTCGCCGGTTTCGGCATTCGCGGCCCCGAACAGATCGAGGCCCTCTCACACCACGTGCACGCGGCGGTGGTCGGCTCGGCCCTGGTGGAGGGAATCGCTCAAACCGCGGGCTTTGCGGCCGATGATATCTATAGTACAGTCTATGATATCACCCGCCGGCTGTGTGGAGAATGAAAGAAAAAAAACTGACCTATGACGAGATCGAACAGGTCCGCGACAAGATTCTGAGGGAGTACGATCACTATATCGTCCAGTACATGAAATCACGGAAACTGCGCGACGACTTCGAGGACCGCTATGTCATGGCCCTCAAGGCGCGTATGGATATGACCCGCTTTCTGCACGCGGAACTCCAGGCGGTCCGGGACCTTCGCGAGCGGGAAGAGGAACGGCTGCGAAACGAGAACAACGACGCGATTACGAAGGCCGAAGCGGCCCGCAGGGGACCGAAACCCGGGTTTGCCGACCGGATTATCCAGGCGAACCGTGACAAGATCGAGAAGTATCCTGATAAGGAGATCCATCCCGACGCCTCCTTCGAAGTCAGGCGGCTCTTCGGGGCGATGAACGATTTTGAGCGCCGCCTCTGGCCGGACATCGACCGCTGTATGCGCAGAATCTCGCCCACCCCCACGGTGACGATGAGCAGGTAGTCGCCCCGCAGGTGGATCACCGGTCGGGCCAGCAGGGCAGCGAAACCGGCGGCCATGGCGCCGGCGAGGGGCAGCGCCCAGAGGAT
>JAVVFK010000425.1:0-1186 GCA_032251015.1 Elusimicrobiales bacterium | reverse complement strand
GGCCGTACCGAAGCTCCGGAGGGGATCGATCATCCCGCGTTTCACTACATCGCGGCGGACACGACCCAATCGGGCGACTGGCAGGACGCCCTGGCAGACCAGGAGGTGGTCGTGAATCTGGCCGGAAAGTCCATTTTCACGCGCTGGAGCGAAAAGGCCAAAAACCAGATCCACGACAGCCGCATCCTGACGACCCGCAACCTGGTGGCGGCCCTTCCGGCCAATCGCGGGACGACTCTGTGCAGCACCTCGGCTGTGGGATTCTACGGCGACCGGGGAGATGCCATCCTGACGGAAGACGAACCGCCGGGGGACGATTTCCTGGCCAAAGTGGGCCAGGCCTGGGAAAAGGAGGCACGCGTGGCGGAGGCCAAGGGCGTTCGGGTAGTCCTGACCCGTTTCGGCATCGTGCTGGACCGCGACGGCGGGGCCCTGGCCGCCATGATCCCCGCTTTCCGTTTTTTTCTGGGCGGTTCCCTGGGGAGCGGCCGGCAGTGGTTCCCCTGGATCCACATGCAGGACCTGGTGGCGGCCCTGCGTTTTGTGATCGACAATGCGCAGCTCAGCGGTGCTTACAATTTCTGCGCACCGGAGCCGGTCCGCCACGAGGCGCTGGCCGCCGACCTGGGACGCAAGCTCAACCGCCCCGCCTGCATGCCGGCCCCGGCCTTCATGATCAAGCTGGTGCTGGGGGAGTTCGGACAGACCCTGCTTTGCAGCCAGCGGGCGGTGCCTGAAAAACTGCTGGATGCCGGCTTTACTTTTACCTATCCGGATATCGACGCGGCCCTGGGCGAGATCGTCAATCGCCGTGCGGCGTGACAGGGGGCGGCAGTACAACAGGGACGGCTTCGTAAAATGCCAGGGATCAGGCGTGGAAGCCAAAATCGAAAGAAGTGATTAAGTTCGGTTTGTTCATTTTCTTTCACGTGAAAGAAAACGAACCAAAAGAAAACGCCCGTGTCCCGCGGCCCCTGCGGCGCTGCCCTGCGCGTCGCCGGCACGGCCGGCGCACGCGGAAACTCGCCCGCCTGCGGCGGACTCAGACAGTCCGCGCGCTTTTTTCCGGCCGTCCCGCCGATGCTCAGCGCGGGACAAAGGGGAACTTCGGTATTCGGACTGACGACCCTGTCTTCTAAAACTATGCCCGCCTGAGGAAATGCAGGGAATTCGTTATTTTTAAAAC
>JAVVFK010000424.1:0-1204 GCA_032251015.1 Elusimicrobiales bacterium | reverse complement strand
ATTGTGTCCCCAAATTAGTTCGACCTTCCTCATCGGGGCGCCGGGAATCGGACCCGGAGTCTCTCGCACCCCAAGCGAGCGCTCTACCATTGAGCCACGCCCCGGTGAGGAAGGTCGAAGCAGCGCATGTATTCTATCAAAAAGAGACCCCTTCCACAAAGCGCCGCCGGCCGCGGGGCCGCCGCCAGCCCGCCGCCGGGGGCTTTTGCCGCCCCGTCCATCTATGATATATTCAAACCGCAGACCCGCCGCGCGCGGTCCAGCTTAACTCCAGGGGTGTTCCGCATGTATAAGCTTACCGAAGACGGAAAATTCATAGTTGAGGATTACAACTGGAAGACCTCCTTCTCCAATTTCTTTCCCGGCATCGCCGGCAGGTACGGGGTCCCGATGTGGGCCTATTACGTGACCAGGGCGCAGTGCGTGGTCAGCGCCGGCGTCCGGGACAAGAACCGGCAGATCATGGAGTTCCGCTCTTTCAATAAAGCGCTCAACGCCGTGGGGTCCGAGGGCTTCCGCACTTTCGTAAAGACCGGCGGCGCGGTACGCGAGCCTTTCGCCAGGAGCGCCGACAGGTCCGCCAGGCAGACGCTGACTGTCTCCTCGGGCGAGCTGGAGCTGCGCGACGAGGACCCCGCGACCGGGCTGGTCACGGAGGTGCTCTACTACCAGCTGCCCGGTTCCCCCTACCCGGCCATGGTGCGGCGGCTGAAGCTGCGCAACACCGGCAGGCGCGCCCTGCGCGTGGAACTCCTCGACGGCCTGCCCAAGATCCTCCCCCACGGCATGGACCTGCACTGCGTGCAGACCATAGCCCGCCACGTCGAGGGCATGATGGAGGCCGCCGACCTGGACGGCTCGCCGCTCTTCCGGCTCAAGCAGTCCCCGGCCGACGTGGAGAAGGTGGAGCGCGTGGAGGGCGGCAACTTCTACCTCTCCTTCCCCTCCGCCGGCCGCGTCTCCTACCTGGTGGACCCCGAGGTCGTCTTCGGCGAGGCCGAAGTCTACGACCGGCCCTGGAATTTCATGAAAGAGCCGCTGCCGGCCCTGCTGCGCCGGCCGCAGGTCAGGCAGAACCGCACGCCGTCGGCCATGACCGCCGCTTCCTTCGAACTCAGACCCGGCAGGGAATACACGCTGCACAGCCTGCTGGGCTACGCGGAGACCGACGCCCTCCTGCGCCGGGCCAGGCGCGACGCGGGCC
>JAVVFK010000423.1:0-1209 GCA_032251015.1 Elusimicrobiales bacterium | reverse complement strand
CGCGTAGGCTCGATGCGGCGCGCGAGGAGTACCAGCGCCGGTACGGGCGCGACATCGAGCGGGTGACGGACTTGGTGAAGGGGACAGACCCCGTCCTCGCCACGCTCCCAACCGAGCTGCACGGCTCGGCCTGGGAGCTGGTGGCCCGCTACGAGAGCCGGCGGGGCAACCACGACGCCGCCGAGAAGGCCGCCCGCCTGCTGTGTCCCGGCCGCCCGCAAGGGGCCGCCGGCGAAAACGCCGGTCACGCCGAGGGTTCGCCCGCCTGATTCCCAAATTTTATTGCACTGCAATATAAGTCTTGACTTAGGGAACCGCTGACCTGCATATAGGCGTCACTGTTGCGATGCAGCATTTTGCTGCATTCGCACGAAGAAT
Organism: Elusimicrobiales bacterium; assembly: GCA_032251015.1. GTDB lineage: Bacteria > Elusimicrobiota > Elusimicrobia > Elusimicrobiales > UBA9959 > UBA2231. The sequence continues at coordinate 831 of JAVVFK010000423.1, read as the reverse complement.
ATTCCCGCTTTCGCGCTCCAATGGAGGATCGACTACGATGTACACCGACTTTTTCAAGCTCGACAAGAACGGCTTTCCCGCCTGGACGGCCGATTTCACCAAGCTCTACGCCGACTTCGACCCCGCCAAGATGTCCGATCAGGTCATGAAGGCCATGAAGGGCGGTTCCGTCGACGCCATCGACGTGAACACCGTTCTGGAAATCCAGCGCAAGAACCTGGAAGCCCTCAACAAGGCCAGCCAGGCTGCCTTCGAAGGCGCCCAGCAGGTCGCCCAGAAGCAGGCCGAAGTCTTCAAGGCCGTGTTCGACCAGGCAACCTCCGCCGCCGACACCCTCGGCAAGGCCTCGACCCCGCAGGATCTGGCCGCCAAGGAACTCGACCTGTGCAAGGCCGCCTTCGAGGCCTCCCTGGCCAACACCAAGAAGGTCACGGACGTGGTCGCCAAGGCCAATGACACCGCCGTCAAGGTGCTCAACGCCCGCATCGCCGAAGCCTTCGACGAAATGAGGGGCCAGGTGGCCAAAGCCCAGGTTGACAAAACCAAGTAAGGGGCTTTCCCCGATCCACGAAGAAGGCCGCCGTAACTGGCGGCCTTTTTTGTTGCGCGCGCGGCTGGCGCCGGTAAATTTTCCGGCCGGAGGAGCCAAGCCATGCCCGATAGACCAACCCCGGAGATCACCTTCGACGACTTCCTGGCCGTCGACGTGCGCGTCGGCACCATCGTCCGCGCCGAGCCCTTTCCCGAGGCCCGCCGCCCCGCCATCAAGCTGTGGGTCGATTTCGGCCCGGACATCGGCGAGCGCAAGACCTCGGCCCAGATCACCCGCCA
>JAVVFK010000422.1:0-1219 GCA_032251015.1 Elusimicrobiales bacterium | reverse complement strand
GACTGGAGGTCGTGTAGACCAGGGCCTGGGACTCGAAGAGGAAGTAGAGACAGGGCTGAAAGAGCACCATGGGTATCAGAAACTTCAGATCCCCCTTACGGTAGCCCGAGGGCCGAAAAAGCCGGTAGAAGGGGAGCAGCAGAATCATGGTCACCGCCATACGCAGCCAGACCACGAGCCCCGGCGGCAGGGCGGCGACGGCCACCCGCATGGCGATGAAGGACCCGGCCCAGAGGAAAACCGCGCCAGTCAGGGCGAGGTAGGGCAGCCCCGGAGGGGGGGAGTCAGTGGAGGAGAGGCGTCTGCCGGAGGTGAGTTTCATCCGGCCATTTTCACCGCGATTGCCGCGGAGGGTCAAGGCTGGGAGTGCCCTGCCCGGGGGAGGTGTAGAATTTTCTCTTGACAATCCCTTTTTCCTTGGTACCTTTTTAGTAAAGGCGGTTCGACTGCGCATGAAAAAGATCTTCCTGCTCTTGTTCGTGCTTTTCCTTCTTCTTCCTCAGCTGATCGCGGCGGAAGGGCTCTACGTTGTCCCCATCGAGGGTGATATCGAACCCTCGAAGGTGGTCTTTATCCGCCGGGGTATTCAGGAGGCGAAATCCGCCGGGGCCGAGACGATAGTCTTCCGCATAAACACCTTCGGCGGCCGGGTCGATTCGGCGCTGCAGATCGCGAGCCTTATCGGCGCCGAGCGCGAGCTTGAGACGGTGGCGTTCATACCGGCCGCGGCAGAGAGCCTCGGGGTAAGCTGGTCCGCCGGCGCGCTGATCTCCTTTGCCTGCTCCTCCATCTATATGTCTCCCGGAACCTCCATCGGTGCCGCGGCGCCGGTCTACCAGACCTCCGAGGGGATGGAGATGGCCCCTGAGAAGAGCGTCAGCGCGGTCCGCACCCAGCTGGCGGCCCTGGCGGAGAAGAACGGCTACCCGGTAAGCGTCGCCCTGGCCATGGTGGACGACGACGTCGTGCTGCGGGAGGTCGAAGTCGACGGTGAACTCAGGCTGTTAACGGACGACGAGTACCAGGCCCTCAAGCGCAGGGCCGAGAATGATGGCCTCTCCATCGAGGAGGGCCGCGTTCTCTCGGACAAGGACAAGCTCCTTACCCTGACCGCCGGCCAGATGGAAAGCTACGGTATCTCGTCAGGAAGCGTCGCCACCATCGAAGAGCTGGCGGTACTGCTGGGGTTCGAAGCGACCGAAATTCTGGAACAGGAGTA
>JAVVFK010000421.1:0-1227 GCA_032251015.1 Elusimicrobiales bacterium | reverse complement strand
CGCAGCGCGCGCACGGCCAGCCCGGCCCCCGAATCCGGCGCGTAATACGACACCGGCCTGTTCCTGCGCGGGTCGCCTTCCGCGAACTGGAAGCCGTGGTCTATCTGGCCGTGTATCATCGTGAGCGCGGGGGAGCCGAAATGGTCCCATTCGTATATCTGCAGCGTCCCGTAGAAGTTGCGGGCCGTTTCCCTGCGCGCCGCCGATTCCGCGGCGTAGTCCCCGTAAAGGGCGTGCACCAGCCCGCCGTATAGGACCAGGAGGGCCGCGGTCCCGAAGAAGGCGCGGCGCGAGCGGAAGTCGAACCCCGCGGCGGTAAGCACCAGCGCCAGCGCGCCGAGCGCGGCCCAGGCGATATGATACTCCCACGGCCCGTCGAGCAGCAGCGGGGCGCCCAGCGCCGTCAGCAGGCCTCCGAGCGCGCCCCCGGCCGCGACGGCCGTGTAGAACAGCGTAAGCCTCTGAGGCGCAGGGCGCAGGGCGGCCAGTTCCCCGTGGCAGACCATGCAGGCGATGAAGATGGCCAGCGAGTGGATGAGGATCTGCAGCCCCAGCGGGATACCGATCCATCCCGGGAGGAGATACGCCACGCCCGCGCAGGCGAAGACGAAATAGACCATCCACCTGCCGCGCGCGTACCAGCGGTCGCTTTCGAAGCAGAGGATGAACGAGAGCAGGTAGAGCGAGAGGGGGAGTATCCAGAGAAAGGGAACGGACGCGACGTTCTGCGTGAGCCGGGCCGTGCCGGCCAGCAGTATGGCGGAGCCGCAGGCCGCGAGCAGCGTCCAGAGCGCGATCCGTCCCGCCGACGGGCGGGGGGAGGCGGCCGGGATATCGCCCGGCGCCGCCGCCGCGGGCGCGGCGGACAGGAAACTCCTGGCCGCGTACCACAGGGACATGGCGAACAATATATAAAGCATGCCCCACAGCGAAGCCTGCGTACCGAGTCCCAGGAAAGGCTCCACCAGAAAAGGATAGCTCAGCAGCGCCAGCATCGCGCCGGCGTTGGAGAGCGAGTAGAGACGGTAGGGAGAGCGCCCGGGCGCCGCCGTCCCGTACCAGGCCTGTACCAGCGGGCTGGTGGCGGAAAGGACGAAGAAGGGAAGCCCTACGCTGGCGGTTAGCAGCAGCAGTATCTTCAGAGCGGGGGCTTCGCTGTTAAGCGGGCGCCAGGCCCCGGAGGGGAGCACGCGTATGAAGAGCACGCTGAGCAGCAGCAGGGAGAAG
>JAVVFK010000420.1:0-1228 GCA_032251015.1 Elusimicrobiales bacterium | reverse complement strand
GACCGACCCGGAGCCGAGCCTGGTCCGAGTGCTGCCCGAATACAGCATCGAGCGCGAGTTCTGGTTGCAGATCAACCCTGATTCCCGACACTTGGCCCGGGTGCGGAAAACCATCGATTTTATCGTCGCCCAGATCGAGGCGAGCAACCGACGGGGGTCGTCCCCGAGTAAAGCCGCCCGGCGCTCGCGCAGTTCGGTCGGCGCCTGGTCGGCGACGTAACCCCAGAGGTGCTCCAAGACGTTCTTGATCCCGCCGGGGGGCGCCGGTTGACGCAAAGTGGCCACCAGAAGCACGGACAGCTCGGCGAAGACGGTATCCGGTGAAGACTCGGGACTGGCCAGCGCCCTGCCCACCTCGCGATACGTCTTTACGTCCCGAGCCATCACCGAGTACTTGTGCTGCGCCCAGAGCTGCTGGGCGTTCGCGGGCAGAGGAATGCGGCCGGCCTCCCGATCTTCGTACTTGCCCCGCAGGAGTGCGAACTGCTCACCGGGCGGGCTGACGTAGGGAAAGTCCGCAGGTTCGCGGACGGAGGCACTCTCCGGCGTAAACGCCGACTCCGGCACGGGACTGCGCTCTTCGTAGCCGCGAAGGCCCATTTCCTCGGCCAGCCAGGTGTGGCGGACCATGAGCGCGGGAAGGCGTCCCCGCCACCTGCGGGTCTCCGGGTGATTGGCGTACCCTGTCCTGCCTTCCGACAGGATCACCAGCAGAGCGTGGACCTCGCGATGCTCCCCCAGCAGGCTCTGCCGGTTCAGGTAACCGGGACTTATATCCCAGACTCTCACGAGGACGGGTCCGCCCGCGCCCCGCGGGCGGCCGAACTCGTACTAGTCGAGCAGGTTAAAGAGAAGGGCACAGACCTCACCTCGGGAGGCCGGAGCGTAGAACTCGTATGAGTCGCCCAACCCGGCCAGCCCTTCGAGCAAACCCGCCGCCGCCGCCGTGCGGGCCCACGGGTAATGGACCTGGTCGAATGCCAGGAAGGGCGGCTGGTAATCGGTCGGAGCGGGGGGCAGACCGGCCGCGCGGGCAACCATGGTGATCAGCTGCGCCCTGGTCACTGGGTTATAAGGACCGAAGCTACCGTCCGTATAGCCGACGACTATGCCGGCTGCGGCTGCCTCCTCGACGAAGTCGTACGGGTAGGGATCGCCGGCGTAGACGACGTCGGCGAAGGTCGGGTCTTCAGGAAAATCGATATCCAGGGTGTGCACCCCCAGGGTC
>JAVVFK010000041.1:0-13665 GCA_032251015.1 Elusimicrobiales bacterium | reverse complement strand
GCCGAAGCCCCTGGCCTCCACGAGCGTCACCACGTTGTCGGCGCCGCAGGAGATCTTGGCTATGTCGTTGAGCAGCTGGAATTCCTTGAACTGGCGCTCCCTGTTGGCGCCGGCCAGCATCAGGAGCGGTTTGCGGCCGTAGGCGCGAAGGGGGTTGACCACCAGCACGTCGTTTACGTTGAGGACGGGCGATATCGCGACCACCTTCGGTATTTCCTTGTATATCGCGGCGGTCTTTATGGCCAGGTTGGCGCCGAGCACGGAGCCGGCGATAACGACTTCATCCATCGGGACGGACCTGGTGGAGAGGAATACCAGGGCGCCGTCCACGTCCCTTATCATCTTGTTGTACTCGTTGTCCGAGCCGCTGTACCTGAAATTCCTCCAGGTGACCGTGGAGCCGGAGGGGTCCGTGACGCTGCGGCCATGCCCGCGCATGTCGGGCGCCAGGTAGCCGTAGCCGCGGCGCTTAAGCTGGGACTGGAAAGCCTTCCACTCGGCGGAAGAACTTTTGTGGGAGTGAAGGAGCAGGACCACGGGCGCGCCTTCCGAAGGGGGCCGGTAGTCGGCGTGAACGTTCCACCCGTCGGCGGCGGGGAACGTCACGGCCTCCTCGGCGCGCGGTTCCTGCGCCGGCGAGGGCGCCGCCAGGAGCGGCAGCAGGCAGAACAGCAGGATCGGTCTCATTTCGCGTCCTCCCGGGGAATTACGGGAGGATCTCCTCCGGCCTGAACCAGATGCCTATCTCGCGGACCGCTTCCTCGGTGTTGCCCGAGGCGTGCACGACGTTCTCGTAATACCCGTGCTTGTGGCAGATGCGGCCGAAGGCCCCGCGTATCGTGTCCGGCGAGGCGTCCTCCGGGTTCGTGGCGCCGACGGCGGTCCTGATGGACTGCACCGCGTTCTCGCCCTGGTAAACGAGGGCCAGGACCCGGTGCTTGGGGTCGCCGTGGTACTCGCCCTTGATGAAATTTATAAGGTGCTCGAAAAGCTTGGCGTCCTTGAAAGGGCCTTTGCCTTCCAGCAGCGCGTAATGTTCCCGGGCGATCTCGTCGGTGACGGTCGCTATTTTGGCCCCGACAAGTTCCATATGCGTGTTCTCGAGCCTGTCTATGGCCAGGCCGGCCAGGTGCCGCTGCATACCGTCGGGTTTTATAAGTACGAGGGTTCTTTCTATAGCCATCTGTTCTCCTCCTTAGGTGCGCGCGCTTTCCCAATTCTACATATTTTGCGCGCGTGTGACTAAGAGTCCGTTGATTCCGGTCCCGCGCAGTGCTAGAATATCCCCGGGGGATCTTATGGATGACAGCAAGGTCCTATGCGTGCGCTGCCGCGAGCTGCTCAAAAGCGCGGAGCGCCTGCGGGACGACTTCGACGCCTGCTACCAGTACACCTGGTTCAGGTTCTCGCCTTTTAACCCGGATTACGCCAGGTGGAAGAAGGACGTCCGAGATCAGCTGGTCCGCGCTTTCGGCGCCAACAGCGCCAGGGTGACGGAGCTCGACCGCTGCGAGCGGGTCTATTCCCAGTCGGCCCCCGGCACTCTTTTCGACCGCTATCTCGATTCGCTCAAGAGCGCCGTCTCAGCCCTGGAAGACGTGCCGGCCCCGCTCCGGCGGGAGCCGGCCGCATCGGCGGGGGACACCATGCCGCATGGTGTCCCCGCACCGTCCGACCGCGTTTCTTTCCGGGTCATTTCCCGAGACCTGCTCTCCCGCGCGGCCGCTCTGAAGGAGGAGGGGAACTACCTCTCCGCCGCGGTCATGTGCGGGGCCGTGCTGGAGAACGCGCTGCGCCGGATCTGCGAGTCGGAAGGGCTTTCTTCCCGGACAAAGGACTCCGACTTCCCCGGGTTGTGCGGTGCGCTGCTGGCGCAGGGAGCTCTGGACCGGGAGGAACACCGGCAGCTGATGCTTAAGTTCAGTCTCAAGAAACTGGCCGAGCACTGCTATTCCGAAAAACTCAACGCCGACAACGTGGGCGAGATGATCGGCTGGACCGGCGGCTTCCTCGACCGCAGGTTCCATTGAGCGCCGGGCCGCCCGGCCGCTTGCCTCGCTAATATTATAATTGTAAAATTAATTCCGGCGAAAAGCGGCCGGGAACGCCCGGGTGCGGCGGGGCCGCGCGAGCCCGCTATACGGATTACCGGAGGTCAGATGTCCAAGGTCATGGTGGTGGACGACGAAAAAGACGTCGTTTACCTTATCAAGGTGCTGATGGAGAGGGAGAAGTTCGAAGTGCTCGAGGCCTACAACGGCCTGGAGGCTTACAACAAGCTCACTGAGGACGGACCGAACAAGGCCGTGCCGGACGTTATCATTCTCGATATCATGATGCCCGAGATGGACGGCTATACTTTCCAGTCCAAGCTCCAGGAGATCGACGGCCTCCGCGATATCCCGATAATCATCCTCACCGCGAAGGGCCAGATGAAGGACCTCTTCGAACTTTCCTCGAACATCTTCGCCTTCGTGGAGAAGCCCTTCGAGCCCAAGAACCTCGTCAAGATAGTGCGCGACGCGCTGGCTTCCAGGCAATGAGCGGGAACACACTCCAGGAGATAGTCGGCCACAACTACGGCAAGATCAAGGCCCTCCGCGAGCAGGGGATAGACCCCTATCCGCGGCGCTTCCAGATCACCCATTCCGCCTCCGACGCGCTTAAACAGCCCGAGGCTACGCGGGTCCGCTGCGCCGGCCGCGTAGTGCTGCTGCGCATGATGGGCAAAGCCGCCTTCGCGCATATCAAGGACGGCGGCGGCAAGATACAGATATACGTCAGGAAGGACGCCGTGGGCGAGAAGGATTACGAGACCTTCAAGAAGTTCGTCGGCGTGGGCGACTTCCTGGGCGTGGAAGGCCCGCTTTTCGTCACAAAGACCGGCGAGCTGACGGTAAACGTGGAGAAGCTCACCATCCTTTCCAAGGCCGTGCGGCCCCTGCCCGAGAAGTGGCACGGTCTGACCGACCCCGAGACCCGCTACCGCGAGCGCTCTCTCGACCTTATTTCCAACGACGAGGTCAGGCAGATCTTCGTCAACAGGGCGAAGATCGTCTCCGGAGTGCGGCAGGTGCTCGACGGCGACGGCTACCTGGAGGTCGAGACTCCCGTGCTCTGCGCGCAGGCCGGCGGGGCCTCCGCCCGTCCCTTCGTGACCTTTCACAACGTCTACAAGAACGAACTCTACATGCGCATCGCCACCGAGCTGCCGCTCAAGAAACTCATCATCGGCGGTTTCGACGGCGTCTACGAGATAGGCCGCATCTTCCGCAACGAGGGCGTGGACACCAGCCACAACCCCGAGTTCACCTCGCTGGAGGCTTACAAGGCCTACGGCGACTACAACACGATGGCCGAACTGGCCGAGAAGATCTTCGCCCGCTGCTCGGAGCTGACCGGCGTCACCGAGGTCGAGTACAACGGGATGAAGATAAACCTCAAGCCGCCTTTCCGCCGCGTATACCTCCCCGAGGTCTGGAAGGAAAAGACCGGGCACGATATCCACGAGGTGCTCAGCGGCAAGTCGTTCAACCGCGAGGCCCTGCGGGCCCTGGCCAGGGAGAAGGGGATAGGGTTCTCCGACGACACTCCCTCGGCCAAGATCTTCGACAGGATGGTCGAGACGCTGGTGCAGCCGGACCTGGAACAGCCCACCTTCGTCATGGATCACCCGACGGCCGTCACGCCGCTGGCCAAGTGCAGGGAAGGCGACGAGTCCATCGTCGAGCGCTTCGAACTTTTCGTCGCGAAGATGGAGCTCGCCAACGCCTATACCGAGCTCAATGACCCGGAGGACCAGAAGGACCGCCTCCTTGAGCAGGTGCGCCAGCGCAGCGAGGAGAAGAACGCCGAGGCCGACGTTCTCGACAAGGATTTCATCGAGGCAATGGAGTACGGTATGCCCCCGACGGGAGGCATAGGCATAGGCATCGACCGCCTGGCCATGCTGTTCTCCGGCAAGCCCTCGATACGGGAAGTGATACTCTTCCCGCTGCTCAGGCCCGGCGACCAGCAGTAGCCTTCCGCCGCCGCGGCCGCCGAGGAATATGGCTCCAGAGACGTTCATCGCCCTTCGCTACCTGAGCGCCAAGCGCAAGGGGCTCTTTTCCGTGGTCACCACGCTTATCGGCGTGGCCGGAGTTTCGCTCGGCGTGGCCGCCCTCATCGTAACTCTGTCCATCATGGACGGCTTCCAGACCGACATCCGCCGCAAGATAGTGGACGCCCAGGCTCATATCGTGGTCTACGGCCAGATGCGCCCCGGCGACGGGGAGCGCGCCGCGGCCAGGATCGCGGCGGCGCCCGGCGTGGAGGCCGTATCGGCCTTCGCGCTCGGCCAGGGCATAATCACCTTCGACAACCGTTCTACCGGGGCCGTGGTCAGGGGCGTGGACCCGGCCGCCGAGGCCCGGGTCAACTCCCTCAAGGATTCGCTCGTGCGCGGGTCCTGGGACGCCCTGGCGCGGGCGGACGGCGTGCCGGGCATAATCCTCGGCGAGGAACTGGCCAAGAACCTGGGCGCCTGGACCGGGGACGAGGTCATACTGGTCTCGCCGCGTTCGGCCGATTCGGGGTTGGGCCTGCTGCCCCGCATGAAGAAGTTCCGCGTGGCCGGGCTTTCCCGCACGGGCTATTACGAGTACGACAACACCATGGCCTACTGCGGTCTGAAAGAGGCGTCGGAGTTCTTCGGCATGGGGAGCGAGCCGAACGGCTTCGGCGTCAGGCTGGAGGACATAGACCTGGCCCCCGCGGCGGCGGACGCCCTCCGGGAGTCGCTGGGTTTCCCTTTCACGGTCAAGACCTACGCCGACATGAACCGCACCCTCTTCGCCGCGCTGAAACTGGAGAAGTTCGTCATGTCTCTGGTCCTGGCGCTCATCATACTGGTGGCTACTTTCACCATAGCCTCCAACCTGCTGATGATGACCGTCGAGAAGATGCGCGACATAGGCATACTGCGCGCCATGGGCGCCGGCCCCGGCCTGATACGCCGGGTCTTCCTGCTCGAGGGCGCCATGATAGGATCGGCGGGCACCCTGGTGGGAGTGCTGCTGGGCGTAGGCATCTCCCTCTTCATAGGCTATTATCCCGTCATAGAACTGCCGTCGGACATATATTACGTGACCAAGGTCCCCGTGAAACTGGACGCGCTGGACATAGCGCTGACCGCGCTGGCCAGCTTCGCCCTCTGCTCGCTGAGCGCGCTTTACCCGGCTTCCCGCGCGGCCAAGCTCAATCCCGTGGACGCGATACGCTATGGATAAGATCGTAGAGCTGGAGAGCGTCAGCAAGAGCTATACCCAGGGCCGCGAGCAGATGCTGGTCCTGGAGGAAGTGGACATGCACATACGCCGCGGGGAGTTCGTCGCGCTGACCGGCCCCTCCGGCTCCGGCAAGTCCACGCTGCTGCACCTCATCGGCCTGCTGGACGATTCCTTCAGCGGGACGCTGCGTGTTTTCGGCCACGGCGCGGGTTCCCTCGACGAGGACGAGCGCTCGCGCCTGCGCCGGGATAAGCTCGGTTTCGTCTTCCAGTTCGATTCGCTGCTGCCCGAGTTCACGGTGCTCGAGAACATAGACATGCCGGCCCGCCTGGCCGGACGACCGGACCCGGAGAAGGCGCTGGCCCTGCTGGAGCGCTTCGGCCTGGCCGAGATAGCCGGCAAGGTCCCGATGGAGATCTCGGGCGGCGAGAAGCAGCGCGCCGCCATACTGCGCGGACTGCGCAACACGCCCGAGCTGCTCATCGCCGATGAGCCGACCGGCAACCTGGACCGCCACAACGCGAAGATAGTGCTCGACGACCTCAGGGAGATCGGCGCGCGGGGCACCGCGGTGCTGATGGTCACCCACAACGAGGAAGCCGCCCGCTGCGCGTCGAGGATACTGCGCCTCGAGGGCGGAAAGCTCTCCGAGGTGCTCTGATGCTCTGCCAGGACTGCCACAAGGCCCAGGCCACCGTTTTCCTCAAGGCCGCCGTCAACAACAAGGTCACCGAGATGCATCTCTGCGCCGCCTGCGCCCTGAAACGCAGCGAGCGTCACGCGGGGGAGCACGAGCCGCACGGCCTGGGGCCGATGGGCGGTTTCGTCAAGGAACTGCTTCCCAGCGAGCGCAGGCCGCTGGCCTGCGGCGAATGCGGCCTCAAGTACGCCGAGTTCCGCGAGAGCGGCCGCCTGGGCTGCCCGTCCTGCTACAGGTATTTCGGGACGCAGCTGCGCGAACTCCTGGCCCGCATACACGGCTCCTCCACCCATTCCGGGCGCGGGTACCGCGACAACCTCTCCGATCTCCCGGCCAGGGAGCGGGGGGAGAAACTGGCGGCCTTGCGCGCGGCCCTCAAAGCCGCCGTCGCCCGCGAGGATTTCGAGGCCGCGGCCAGGCTGCGCGACGCCGTCAAGGAGTTGGGCCATGGCCGGTAAGCTCCTCTCCTGGTTCCGCGACCGCATAAACTGGGCAGCCGCGGAAGGGGACTGGCCGGATATCGTTTTTTCCACCCGCGTGCGCTTCGCCCGCAACCTGCACGGTTTCCCGTTCCCCGGCAGGGCCTCCCGCCAGTCCCAGGCGGAGCTGAGGCGCCGGGCCCTGGAAGCCGTCAAGGCGTCCAGGCTCTTTCCGCGGTCCAGGGAGGCTTCGCTCGAAACGCTCTCCCCGCTTGAGAAACGTTTCCTGGTGGAACGCCGCCATATCTCGCATAACCTCGCGGCCGCCGCCGGCGCGCAGGCCGTGGTGATAGCTTCGGATGAGACGCTGTCGGCCATGATAAACGAGGAGGACCATCTCAGGCTGCAGGCCATACTGCCCGGATTTTCCGTGGATAAATGCCTGGAACTGGCGACCTCGGCCGAAACCGGACTGGGGGGCCTGCTTCCGTACGCCTACGGCTCCGAGTTCGGGTTCCTCACCGCCTGTCCCACCAATACCGGCACCGGTATGCGCGTTTCCTGCATGGTGCACCTGCCGGCGCTGGGCCGTACCGGCCGGCTCGGGCCTGTGCTGGAAAATCTTTCCCACCTTGGAGTAACGGCCCGGGGGATGTACGGAGAGGGTACCTACGTGCTGGGCGATCTTTACCAGGTCTCCAACTCGGTCTGCCTGGGCCGCGGCGAGGAGGAGTTCGCCGAGAGCGTGCGCAGGGTCATCCGCAACCTGATAAATTTCGAGATAAAGGCGCGCGAGGACCTGCTGCGCCCCGCGCTGAGGCTCAAAACGGAGGACGCCGTGCACCGCGCCCGCGCGCTCCTCTCCGGCGCCCGTCTCATGAGCTACGAGGAGTTCATGCAGAACGCCTCGATGGCCCGGATGGGGCTGGCCATGGGCCTGCGGCTGGGACTGGACCTGGACACCCTCAACCAGATGACCATACAGACCCAGCCCGCCCATCTTTCCGCCCGGTCCGGCAGGGAACTGCCGCCCGGGAGCAGGGACGAGGCCCGGGCCGCTTTCGTGCGCTCGCGGCTGGGATAGCCCCGGCCCGGCCCGCCGGCCTTTGATTTGCCCGGCGATTTATATTTTAATATAGCCCATGTACCTCAAACACTGGAACCTGCGCAAGCCGCCTTTCGAGAATACCCCCGACACTGATTTCTTCTACGAGTCCGAGAAGCACCGGGAGGCTTCCTCGCGCCTGCGCTACGTGGTGGAGGAGCGCAAGGCCTGCGCCGTCCTGACGGGGGTGTACGGCTGCGGCAAGACGCTGGTCCTGCGGGCGCTCGAGCGCGAGTATAAAAAGAAGGGCTGTGTTTTCTCCTTCGTCAACAATCCCCGCCTGGACGACCTGGGCCTGCTGCGGATGATACTGCATAATTTCACCGGCTACAACGTGCCGCGCAGCAAGGAAGACGTTCTGATGGGGCTGGAGAAGTTCGTGCGGGAGACCTACAACGACGGCAAGCACGTCGTGATAGCGGTGGACGAGTCGCAGCTGATAGACAACGAGCACGTCTTCGAGGAGCTCCGGCTCCTGCTCAACTTCCAGACCGAGACGCGCTTCCTGGTGACGCTGCTGCTCTCGGGCCAGCCCGAGCTCAAAGAGAAACTCGATTCGAACAAGCAGTTCAGCCAGCGTATAACGCTGAGCTACAACCTGCCCGCTCTGGACCGGGAAGAAACGGCGGCTTACGTCGAACACCGGCTGGGAGTGGCCGGGGGCGCCGAAGGGATATTCCTGCCGGAGGCGCTGGACCTGGTCTATGAACGGTCCGGCGGCATACCGCGCTGGATAAACAATATAGCGAACATGAGCCTGCTCGCCGCTTTCTCCAAAGGCGCGTCCGCGGTGGACGCCGCGCTGGTGGCCGAGGGTGCCGAGAGCGCGAGGCAATAAAGGAGGATTTCCATGAGGATACTCGGAATAGGGGCGCACCCGGACGACCTTGAGATAGGCTGCGGCGGCCTGCTGGCCAGGATGTCCAGGTCGGGATATAAGCTCTGCATGCTGGTGCTCTCCGACGGCCGCGTCGGCGGGACGCCCGGGGTCAGGAGGAAAGAGCAGGAGAGGTCGGCCGCGCTGCTCAAGGCACGCCTGATGTGGGGGGGGTGGCATGATACCGAGATGGCGCTGGACCGGGCGCTGATCCGCCGCGTCGAGGAAACCATAGCCGAATGCCGGCCGGACCTCATACTCGTCAACAGCCCCGACGACACGCACCAGGATCACCGCGCCGCCGCCCAGGCGGCCGTCACGGCCGCGCGCTATTCCCCGAACCTCCTGTTCTACGAGGTGCCGACCACCATAGGTTTCGCCCCTTCGCTTTTCGCCGATATCGGCGGAGTGCTGACCACCAAGGTCCGGCTGCTTAAATGCCATTCCTCGCAGGTCTACAAGACGCGCGTCAAGAACCTCTCCATCGTGGAGACCGCGCGCAGCGCGGCCGTCTTCCGCGGCTTCCAGGGCCGCGTCAAGTACGCCGAGGGCTTCATGCCCCAGCGCGCCATGCTCGAATCCCTGATGGGGCTCAAAAAATGATGAGGAGGGCCAGGGACGTCACTTTTTTCCTGGCCCTGGCCGGCCTGCTCGCCATACTCCCGCCGGGCGGTTTCTCCGCCTGGACCTGGACCAGCGGCCAGCGCTGGCTCTATATCTTCTTCATCGCTTTTTTCCTCTGTTCGCTGGCCATCCCCCTTGCCGCTTACGCGGCCCGCCGGCTGGGCGCGGTGGACCAGCCCGGGCCGAGGCGGGTTCACGCTTACCCGACGCCGCGGCTGGGCGGTCTGGCCGTATTCCTGGCGCTCGCGCTGGCCCTGCTGCGCAACCAGCAGTTCCCGCCCAGCCTGCTGGGCATAGCCGCCGGCGCGGCCATTATCTTCGCGCTCGGTTTCGCCGACGACGTGAAGAGCCTGCGGGCCCGGACCCGCCTTTTCTGGCAGTTCGCGGCCGCCTCCGTCACGGCCGGCGCCGGCCTCAAGCTGACGTTCGCCCAGCATCTGCCGGGAGGCGAGATCGTTTCCTTCGCGCTGACCGTAGTCTGGCTGGTGGGCATAACCAACGCTTTTAATTTCATGGACGGGATCGACGGCCTCGCCCCGGCGATAGGCGCGGTCTGCTCGCTGCTTTTCGTCGGCATAGCCTGGAATTCCAACCAGTACGAGGTCGCCTTCCTCTCGGCCGCGCTGGCCGGGGCCTGCTCGGGATTCCTCACCGTGAACTGGCACCCGGCCAGGATGTTCCTCGGCGACGGGGGCTCAACGCTGATAGGCTTTCTCCTCGGCTGCCTGGCGGTATACGGCAGCTGGGCCACCGGCAACGCGGCGGTGGCTCTGAGCACCCCTCTGCTGGTTCTGGGTATCCCGGTCTTCGACATAATCTATACCACGGTCTCTCGGATAAAGAACGGCCAGGTCTCCACGGTCAAGGAATGGCTGGAATACACCGGCAAAGACCATTTCCACCACCGCCTCATGAAGCTCGGGCTGGGCGTGCGGCAGACCGTCGCTTTCATACTGCTGCTCAACCTCTGCCTGGGCCTCGGGGCCTGGACCGTGCGGCATACGGCCTCTACGACCGGGACTATTTTCCTGCTGCTGCAGAGCGTGATGATCTTCTCCATCGTAGTGGTGCTGATGCTGCTGGGCAGGGAGAGCACGGAAAAGGGCGGGGAAGGGAGCCGGCCGCGATGAAGGACACCGTCATAAAGTCCGCCGCGGCGGCGAGGCTGAGGGGGGGACTTACCCAGCCTTTCACTATCTCGTCCGGCAGCCACAAGGACCTCGATAACGCGGTCTTCACGGTGAGGCTCGCCGGCGGGATCCGCGGCTTTGGCGAGGCCGGCGTGGCCCCGCATATCACCGGCGAGAGCGTGGCGGGGACCCTCTCGGCCCTGCGCGGCGCCGGGGTCTGGCTGAGGGGCCGGGACCTCGCCTCCTACGACCTCATATTGCGGGGACTGCGCGAGCGGCTCGACGGGAACCGGGCCGCGCTGGCGGCCGCCGAGATGGCCGTCCTCGACGCCCTGGCCCGGAGCGTGAAGGTCCCCTTCTGGAAACTTTACGGGAACCGTCTTTCCACGGCCCGGACTGATATAACCGTCGTTATAGGCACGCCGGAGCAGGCTTTCGATTTCGCCTCTTTCTACCGCGCGAGGGGGATGGGGATATTCAAGATCAAGGTCGGTCTCGACCATGACGATGACCTGCGGCGGCTGTCCGCCGTCAGGCGCGCCGCCCCGAAAGCGAAGATCTTTCTCGACGCCAATTGCGCGTGGACAGTACATGAGACCCGCGCTTTCATAAAGGACCTGGGCCGCGCCGGCATAAAACCCTCGGTCCTGGAACAGCCCGTGAAAAAGGGCGATGTCGAAGGACTGGCCGCGCTATCGCGCGATTTCGATTTCCCGGTCTGCGCCGACGAGAGCCTCTACTCCCTGCCGGACGCCCTGCGCCTGCTGCGGGCGGGCGTAAGCGGGCTGAACATAAAACTGATGAAGCTGGGGTTGTCCCAGTCGCTCGAGGTCTACCGCCTGGCCAGGGCCCGGGGCGTTAAACTGATGATGGGCGAGATGATGGAAAGCCGCCTCTCGTCGCTCTGCGCCGCGCATTTCGCGGCCGGCCTGGGCGGCTTCGATTTTATAGACCTGGACACCCCGTTCTTCATAAAGGACCGGGTCACGTCCGGATATGCCGGCCCCGGACCGGACGGGACGTACGAACTGGATAGAGTGAAGGCCGGCATCGGCGCCGTCCCGAAAATACTAGCGAAGAGGTGAAGCATGACCGGATACTTTCTTGCCCTTCTCCTGAGCGCCGCACCCTCATCGGCGGGGGACACCATCGCGCCGGCCGAATCGGCCGCGTCCACCGCCACTGTCGTCGTAAGTACGGCCGCGTTTTCCGGGCCGGAACTCAAGCGTCTGCGTAATTCGGAAATAGCCGCGCTGAGGAAGAAACAGGCGACCGAGACCGCGGCGCTGACGCGCTCGATGAAGGACGCGCCCCGCGGCGAGGCGCGCCGGGCCATGAAGGAACTGAAGGTTTCCCATGAAAAGGAACTGGCCGCCCTTAAAGCCCGCCACGACGGCAAAAAAGCCGGGCCCATACCGGAAGACGGGTCCGCCGAAGGCGAAGACGGGGAGGCCGGAAAAAAAGCCCCGTCACGGGAGAAGGGGCAATGACGAAGTTCCTGGCGCTGGTCCTGCTGCTCGCGCCAGCGCCGGCCTTCTGCGTGCCGCTCACTCTCGACCTGAAAGGCGGGCAGGCCATGCCTTTCGGCGGGGACTGGGGCGACTCCGACGTCGGCTATAAACCCGCTGCCGCCGTCGCCGCCGCCGCCTGGAAGAGGGTGGACGATCGGCTGGCCTGGGGGCTGGAGGCCGGCGTGGAGAGCGGCCACCGCTCCAGGATCAACGACGCGCTGGAGATAGACATATTCCACCTGTCCCCGTCGCTAAGGGCGACTTTCCCGTCCGGAGCCATGACCTGGACGCTGCTGGCGGGCGCGGGAATTTTTCATTGGAAGCATTCGGCCTACCCGGCGGGGGCTTCGCGGTTCGACGCGGGTTCCGCGACCAATTTCGGCGTCTCCCTGGGCGCCGGGGTCAAGCGCCGGGTCTTCGGCCTGCCCCTGGGTCTGGAGGTCGTGTGGCGTCACCTTTTCAACATGAAGTCCGAAGGGGTGGGGGACATCGGCCCGGCCGATAACCTCTGCCTTTATCTCAGCGTGCATTTCGGCGACCCCAGGCCCGCGCCGGCCCCGCCCCCGCTGGACCCCTATGATCCCGGATACTAGACCTTGACAAGTCAATAACGTCTGCTATACTATTGATGGCCGCAGGCCCGTGGGCCTGCCGCCCGTTGAAACCCCCCGTAGTCCAGGAGGGTGCTAAAACCCGCTAAACGCGGGTTTTTGCATTATATTGGGGTCAGGTCTTTACTTTTGACCTTTTCTCCCCCGGAGGGCATTTGTTCCCCGGCAGGTCAAAAGTAAAGACCTGACCCCATCCCTAGGGTTCCTTCCTCAATCGCCAAATAGTATAATTATTGATATCTTACTGCTCTGCCGCGGAGGTGTTCGATGGGTAAGTTCGTGGAATGCGTGCCGAATTTCAGCGAGGGCCGGGACCTCTCCAAAATAAACGCCATAGTGGACGCCGCCCGGGCCGTGCCCGGCGTGCTGGTACTGGACGTCGAAAAGGACGCCGACCATAACCGTACCGTGCTCACCTTCATTGCCCCGGTGGAGACCGCCGCCGACGCCATGTTCGCCGTGACCAAACGCGCTTCCGAGGTCATAGACCTCAATCAGCACAAGGGTGAACACCCCCGCATGGGAGCGACCGACGTCGCCCCTTTTATCCCTGTCATGGATTCCACCATCGAGGACTGCGTGAAGCTGGCGGAGAAGGCCGGCGAGCGCATAGGGCGGGAGCTGAACATCCCGGTCTATCTCTACGACAAGGCCGCCCGCGTTGATACGCGCCGCGACCTGGCCAAGGTCCGCAAGGGCCAGTTCGAGGGCCTGCGGGAGGTCATAGGCAAGGATTCCGACCGGACCCCGGATTTCGGACCGAATAAGATCCACCCCACCGCCGGCGCGATGGCCGTAGGCGCCCGTAACCAGATCGTCAACTTCAACGTCAACCTGGCCACTAAGGACATGGAGTTCGCCAAGGTCCTGGCCAAGAAGATCCGCACCACCGGCGGCGGACTTCCCGCGCTGCGCGCCAAGGAGATCTTCCTGGAGTCGAAGGGCCAGGTGCAGATGTCCACGGTGCTGACCGATTACAAGACCACCTCCATCAAACGCGCGCTCGACGAGATGCGCAAGGACCTCGATCCCAAGGGAATAGAGATCACCGGCACCGAGCTCATCGGCCTGACCACCCAGGACGCGCTTACCGATTACGCCGTGGAATCGCTGAAAGTCCAGGGCTTCGACAAGGAGACCCAGGTGCTCGAGACCAAGCTGCTCAAACTGCTGGGCTCCTGGCAGTCCGGCGCCAATCTCCTGGCCGACGCGCTGGCCAACACCGAGCCGACGCCCGGCGGCGGCAGTGCCGCCGCCCTGATGGGCGCGCAAGCAGTCGCGCTAGTCGGCATGGTGTGCAACTTGACGATAGGCAAGCCGAAATACGCCGAAGTCGAAGCGGAAATGGGCGTGCTATTGGACAGGTCCGAAGCGTTACGCGAACGCCTAACCGGCATGATCAAGGCCGACGTCGATGT
>JAVVFK010000419.1:0-1230 GCA_032251015.1 Elusimicrobiales bacterium | reverse complement strand
CCGGCCCCTCCGGCCTGGCCATGACGAAGGAACTGTTGGAACAGGGGCACCGGCCGGTCTGCTTCGAGCAGGCCCCTGGGCTCGGCGGCGTTTTTCGCTACGACGAGCGGCGCGGCTCGGTCTGGCCCACCTGCCGCCTGACCTCCTCGGGCCTGATCACGGCGTTTTCCGACTTTCCGGTTACGGGCAGGCGGGCGGCACACATGACCGTGGGGGAATACGTCGAGTACCTCTCCGAGTATTCCCGGGCCTTTGGTGTCGATCAGGTGCTGCGCTTCGGTGTCACCGTGGAGGCAGTGGACAGCCGCCCGGCAGGCGGATGGGACGTGACGTACTCCAGCGAAGCGGGCCGCTCCACGGAACGGTTCGACGCGGTGGCCGTGTGCTCCGGGGTTCACCAGGTTCCCTGCGTGCCGGACGTGCCAGGCCTGGCGGATTTTCCGGGGACCGTGCTGCACAGCTCCGCCTTTCGCGGCCGCCCGCAGGTCGAGGGCAAGCGGGTGCTGATCGTCGGCGCGGGAGAGTCGGGCGCGGACATCGTGGCGGTGACGGCCGAGGGCGCCGCGCAGACGGTACTCTCGCTCAGGCGCGGCGTGGCCGTCGTGCCGCGAATGGCCTTCGGCAGGCCCCGTGACTACCTCACTACACGCCTGTTGAACAGCCCGGCGGACTGGATTCACCAGACGCGCCATCCCGACGACGACCACAAGCGGGCGGTGTACCGCCGGGCCTTCCTGCCGGCGGTCATCGTGGACAAGGTGCTGCAGATCGTCTTCCGACAGTTCTGGGTAAAATTTCCGCTGCTGCTTTCGGCCCGCCGCGAGCACGGCAGGATCAAGCTCAAAGCCCAGGGACTGATCCGGCAATTGCTCAGGGAGTCGGGCGGGACCATGCAGGAGCAATTCGGGACCAAGGACGACGCCTTCGTGTTCGCCCTGGCGCGCGGCACCTGCACCAGGGCGCCGGCGTAAGCTTGCGGCGCCTCGCTCAGTTCGGAAATGTCCGCAACGAGCGCTGGGCCTGAAGGGATG
Source organism: Elusimicrobiales bacterium (assembly GCA_032251015.1). Lineage (GTDB taxonomy): Bacteria > Elusimicrobiota > Elusimicrobia > Elusimicrobiales > UBA9959 > UBA2231. Next base: position 199 of record JAVVFK010000419.1, on the reverse strand, counting down.
GCCCCCGCCGCCTGCGGCAGGCTGGAGCGGATCTCGCTCTGGCTATCACCACGACGGCAGCCAGAAACGACCAGCAGAAGGGAGGCCAGCAGCAGGAGCCCAAACCGTTTCATAAGACATCGTCCCCAGACTCATTTAGCTAATTCTAACAGATTTGCAGGAATTACCGGAAGATTTCAGGCCGGAAATCTTTACCCGG
>JAVVFK010000418.1:0-1230 GCA_032251015.1 Elusimicrobiales bacterium | reverse complement strand
GGCGCCGTCCGCCAGGCCCGCGGCACCGGCCCCCGCGCCGTCCACAAAGCGCGCCTACGAGGCACAGAAAGGCGACACGCTGCAGAGCATAGCGGAGAAGGTTTACGGCGACGCCTCGCGCTGGCCGGAGATCTACAGGGCCAACGCCGCGTCGCTCGGCCGCGGCGGCGAAGTGAAGCCCGGCCAGGTACTGGTCATACCCTGACCGGTACCCCGGCCCGTATTTTATAGGGATTTCCCTTTTTAGTAACATTTGCGAAACACGCCGGGTGTAAATTATAGGCGCCGGTATCCCGCCCCGCCGGCCGAGGATGGGGCGGGACAGGGAAGAGGACTTCCGGGACCCCGGCGGAACGTTTTTTTTACGGACTTTAACTATGGACAATAAATGGGACGAATCTTCGCTTAACGAGCAGGCCATAACCGACCTGGAGACGGCCAAACTCGCGTTGCGATGGGCGCTGGACAAGCTGCGCGCCAACCAGGAAGAATCCCTCAAATCCCGCCAGACCGTGCAGGAAAAGGCCTCCCAGGTCTCCTTCCTCGAGAACCAGCTCAAGGCCAAGAACGCCGAGATGGAGCGCCAGCAGCGCGCGCAGGAGGAGGAGATCAAGTCCCGCCAGGAAAGCCTGGAGTACCAGTTCAGGTCCCGTCTCGAGCGCCTGACCGACCGGGAGAAGGAACTCGAGGACAACGCGGCGAAACTGGAGAATTCCTTCAAGGCGCGCGAGCATAAACTCACCGAAGACTTTCAGAAAAAATCCGAGGAACTTCGCGGCCGTTGGGGCCAGGTGGAGGCCGAGATCTGGCAGCTGCGCCAGGAGCAGCTTGTAAAACAGCAGGAGTTCGAGAAACTTTACGCCGAGCGCCTCTCCGCGGAGCAGAAGCGCGCGCGCGAGGAGTCGGACAACGCCCGCGCGGAGATGGAGCGCAGTTACGAGTCCCGCGTGCAGGAACTGGAGAAGCGCGAGCACACGCTCAACGAGGAGCTCAAGAAGCAGGAAGCGGTGATGAAGTGGGCCCGCGACAGCTGGCAGAAGGACGCCGACGAGCGCGAGAAGAAGCTGAAGGTCCGCGAACTGGAGATAGAGAAGAAACTGCTCGAGAAGGAGCAGGAGATAGAGGATTACAAGGTAAAGCTCGGCCTGCTCAACAAGCAACTGACCGACCTGCCCGAGGCCGTGCGCAAGCGCGACGAGGAACTGGAGCGCTACCGCGGCGCGCTGGACA
>JAVVFK010000417.1:0-1237 GCA_032251015.1 Elusimicrobiales bacterium | reverse complement strand
GCCTATTTCCCGGCCGTCGAAGCGGCAATCGATCGTGCGCGGTATGAAATCTTTCTCGAAGCGTATATCTACCAAGACGACGCGATCGGTCGACGGATAGGGGCCGCGTTGCGGCGGGCGGCCGCTCGCGGCGCCGACGTCCATGTGTTGATTGACGGCTACGGATCGAAAGCCCTGACGCGGGACGTGAGGGACCGGCTGTGGAGCGACGGAGTGAAGGCCCTCATCTTCCGGCCGCAAATTTCCCCCTGGACGTTCCGGCGCAAACGCCTGCGCCGCATGCACCGAAAAGTTCTGGTGGTGGACCGAGAAATTGCATTTGTCGGGGGCATCAACATGGTTGAAGACCGGGACGCGACCGGCGCCCCGGCGGATCGCTATGACTACGCCGTCGCCGTGCAAGGGCCGCTGGTAGACAGCATTCGCCTGTCCGCACGGCGGCTGTGGTCCACTGTGGCGTGGAGTTCTCTGCGCCGCGGCACGCGCTCACGCGGCGCACTGCCGTCCCCGGCCGTTGCCGGGGGGGCCATGAACGCGGCCTTCGTGACGAGAGACAATTTCCATCATCGCCGGGATATTGAGGCGGCGTATATGGGCGCGATCCAGCGGGCGGAGTCCGAAATCATCCTGGCCCACGCCTACTTCTTGCCAGGGGTTGATTTTCGGCATGCGCTGATTCGTGCGGCCGAGCGCGGCGTTCGGGTGGTTGTATTGTTGCAGGGGAAGGTGGAGTACCTTCTTGAGTACTATGCCTCGCGGGCTCTCTACGGGAATCTACTCGATGGGGGAGTTGAGATCTACGAGTACGGCAAGGGCTTCCTCCACGCCAAAGTCGCGGTGGTCGATGGCCATTGGGCCACGGTGGGGTCGTCGAATCTGGATCCCTTCAGCCTACTGCTGTCGCGGGAGGCGAATGTGGTCGTCGAGGACGAGACCTTCGGCGAGACCTTGGCAAATAGTCTGAAAAGGACGGTGGCAACCGACGGCCGGCGGATCTTGCCGGACGACTGGAAGCGCCAAGCAGCGAGTGTGCGGTTCTTGAGTTGGCTCAGTTACGGTTTGCTGCGCTGGATGAGGGGAATCAGCGGCTATACGCGCGCGTACGGACCCTCTGGAGAAGAGTGAAAGCCGGCACACGCGGAATCACGGAGGTCGGCAGCACAACCCACCGTCTACCGACGCGGCTTTGGTCGGATGCGCGATGGAGAAAAGCGCAGTGGCAAGCAGGTGTAGCGAT
>JAVVFK010000416.1:0-1273 GCA_032251015.1 Elusimicrobiales bacterium | reverse complement strand
CGCACCACCACCGGCAGGGCCAAGCCCGCATAGTGCCGGTCGAGATAGGAAAGGATGACCGCGTCAAAGGCATAGCCACCGTGGCCAATGACGCGCTCGATCAGGTAAAAGCGCAGCGCGTGGGGCAGGGATACCCCCATCTGTTCCTCGACCTCGGCCACGGCCGCTTCGGTCACAACGGTAATGGTCGATAGGTCCCGGCCGGCGCTGCCGTCGTCCAGGTAGTGAAAGACGCAACAGGAAGTCGTCGTCGAGACCCAGTCCGCAGCCGCCTCCGCGGCCGGCAGCGTATAGGCCGGCCGGAGGTCCACGGTAAAGGTCACCAGGTTGTTGGCAGGGTCCTCGTCGCCGGCCTGGATGGCGTCGTCCGGGTCCAGCCAGGCGACGAGGGTCTGTTCGCCCACCAGCCCGGCCGTCTCCCAGCTCCAGATCATCCGCGCCCGGGGCACCCCGTCAAAGCTGTAGAAATTGATGCGCCCCGCGGCGACAACGTTCTCTGCGTCCGTCGAACCATGATAGATCAACACCTCGACCGCGTTGGGGTCGATCGCCCCCAGGTTCTCCGGCCGAACGTCAAAGGTGAGGACGTCGCCGCTGTACTGTTCCGGGCCGGGGAAGACGACCACGCCATCGGCAGCAAGCGCCAGGTCGGTCCAGGCCGGGCTGGGCGTGGGCGGCACGGTCGGGGCCGGCAGTACCGTTGGGACCGGCGACGTATCAGCTGGCGACCAGGGAGCCGTGGGAATAATGGTCGGGGAAGATGTAGGCATAGGCGTAGCTGCCGGAGAGGGAGCGATCGGCGCCCACGGAGCGGCGCAGGAAGACAGCACGCCCAGTAGCAAGTAACAAGTGAAAAGTAACCAACAGCGCCCGCGCATGATCGTCTCCTGTTCGTTCTGTGCAAAACGAACGACTCAAACTATACCACAGAGCGGCGCGGGGTGCAAGGGCCCTGCCCCGCCGCCAGATAATACCAATCGTCCATTGAGAAACCATGTAGGGGCGGCCCTATGTGGCCGCCCCGCGAGCGGCCACGCAAGGCCGGGCGGCCACGCAGGGCCGCCCCTACGCTGGGCGAGAACATGGTCTTTCGAACCACGATTGGTATAAATCTGGCGGCTACCAGGGGGGACCTACGCCGCCAGATAAATCTGGCGGCTACCAGGGGGTTCTCCGCACCGGAATACAGTGGCCGCCCCGCGAGCGGCCACGCAAGGCCGGGCGGCCACGCAGGGCCGCCCCTACGCTGGGCGAGGCCGGTGGGTTTGACGCC
>JAVVFK010000415.1:0-1276 GCA_032251015.1 Elusimicrobiales bacterium | reverse complement strand
GCCGTTGGAGTCGAACTTCTCGCTGGTCTTGAACGGGATGTTGTCCGAAACCACGATTTCGGACTCCTCGTTGTCGGTGGTGAGCAGACTGGGGGTGCTCAGCACGTTGACGTCGCCGCTGGTCTGCAGGGCGTTGATCATGGCGCCGATATTGAGGAACTCCACCCCGCCGAACTGGATGACGCCCTTCACCAGCCCCAGGGACAGGCCTGTCAGCGCCAGACCATGGGCGGTTTCCGCGTCCAGGCAGCGCAGGGCCGGCATCAGCCGCTCGACAAGGGTCACCTACCGGGCCTCCTTCAGACCGAGTTCGGGCGGGAAGACATGCCGGCCGTCGCCGTCCAGGGGCAAATCATAAACGCCGCTCACCGCGTCCACGGGCAGCGGCCCGTAAAGATGCGGGAACAGGTGTCCGCCGCGCGAGGGCTCCCATTTGAGCGCGTTCCCCAATTTTGTCGGATCGACACGCAAAAGGAGAATTCCGTCCTGCCCCGCGCGGTGCTTGGCCGCGCTTGTCACCACCTGGTCAGCGGTTGAGAAATGAATGAAGCCGTCGGCGGCATCCTGGGACGAGCCCGCGTAGCCCCCCGCCCGTTCGGCGGCGTCCCATTCATCCTTGCGGCACATGTGGTAAATGGCGGGATCGTTGGTGGTCATGGCGGGTTCCGGCGGTTCGGCCGGGGAGATTAGAGCACATTCAGCGGTTAGGGAACCGGACAACGGCCGGCCCGGCTCCTATGACCGATGGCCAGGGGGCATTGAATTGGCATGGCGCTTGCGTATGTCACTCTTAATTCTCGTGCGGAGCTCCAAGTTATGCAACCTCAGCCATATCCGGGGAAAAAAGAATGAACTCCAAGACCACGCCTCCTTCGCCGAACCTGGAACTGGCGCTGACTGAACTGGAAGCGCTTGTCGACCGCGGCATCAAGTTCGTGCCGAACCAGCCGTCGCCCCTCATGATGCGGGCGGGGGCCCGTGCCGGCGGTGTCGACGAAATACGCGCCGCCAAGATCTACCGCGCGATGCTGGAAGCGGATACCCTTGAGGATCCGGAAGGCAAGCCCGGCACCCGGACCAACTGATCCCGCGCTGGTTCCTACCAGACGACGGGTTCGGGTCCATCGATGACCGGGCCGCCCGCCAGCAGACGCAGCGTCATGCCGCCGCCCTCGGCGGGTTGAGAAGGCTTGGCCGGGTCCGCCGGGTCCAACAGGTCCGCCGCTTCGGTCCAGCCGTATCCGCCCTCGAACAGGTCGCCGCCGTGCCCCGAGGC
>JAVVFK010000414.1:0-1283 GCA_032251015.1 Elusimicrobiales bacterium | reverse complement strand
GCCGACATGGTTGCTTCCTCCGTACTCGTGTGGTTGTTGGCCTCCGCCCCCATCGTCCCGTCTTCCTACCCGTTCAGCAAAGAACGAGCACCACCGACGGTCCGGGAGCGTGCGAAATGGGAAGCGCAGATAGGTAACACAGCGGCTCCCAATCAGCAAGGAAAAACCGCCACACAGGGCAATCGCGTATAAACTTTTGGTGAGGAAGCGGGGGCTTTTTGTAGGTGGGCAGGGCCTTTCGTGGAGGACCAAAGGCACGCGGAAAACCTTTTTCACTCGTACCAGCCAAGCCCAAGGCACCAAAACTTCAAGCTTCCTGCCCACCGGAGGCATCGATTCTGCTGGACAGCGGCCGCTCTCTCGCCTCTTGCGCTTCGCGGCACTCGCCCCTCCGTGGGCAGCGGAATCGCACGTGCCGTCAGGCACGCCCTTCAGGGTGAGGCCCAGGGAGGGGCCGAATGCAGCTCCCGCTCCTGACACGCTTGGCAGCGCCTTCCAAGCTTAACAGGCGAGGCTCTTGCTGGATTGGGCGAAATCGGAACGGTCATTTATTGCCACCCGCCTAACACTACAGCGACACTTGGCGCCGCGGCGGGTATGGCGCCTTTCCGGAGAACGGGCAGGCGCCGTTTGGGACACTGCCGCGGCAACGGCACGGCACCTTCGGTGTCGCTCGAAAGAACACCGGAACCCACGAGAGTACAGGTTTCCTGCCCGCCGTAGGGAAGGTGCCATACCCGCTGCGAACCCGTTATTGCGATGTGTCGCTGTAGTATTAGCTAAAATCCTCTGAGGCAACGAAATCTTTACAATTGAGTCAAATTCCGTGCGCTCCGGCCAGGGGCCTCCCCGGAGGCGGCGCAGGCGGCTTTTTCGATACATAGTCGGACACGGGATGGCCTTTCCCTCCTTCGCTGGAATGCCACGGGCACTCGGTAACCAAAAGGTTCCTGCGCCGCCGGAGGGGAGGCCCCCGGCCCGAGCGCCGCATACCTCGATAGTCTGAGACGCAGCCTGGTTAGGCTTTTGCCTCGGCCCGTCGAGCCGTGCGACGATGAACACTCCGCCCCACGGACGACCAGCGTTCTGGAAGGACACCCAGTGACCGATGTTTGGGCCTATCTGCTGTTGTTTGTCGCCGGCTTGGTGGCCGGTACTCTCAACGTGATCGCGGGCGGTGGGTCGTTCCTCACCCTGCCGCTGCTGATCTTCCTGGGTCTGCCCCCTACGGTGGCCAACGGCACCAACCGGGTGGGCATCTTTCTGCAAAATGCAGCAGCGGT
>JAVVFK010000413.1:0-1283 GCA_032251015.1 Elusimicrobiales bacterium | reverse complement strand
CCTCGTTGATGGTCAGCTTGCGCCCGCCGCAATCCGAGCCGTTCAGCTTCTCCATGGCCGCCGCCGCTTCCGTGTCGTCGGACATCTCTACGAAGCCGAAACCGCGGGACTGGCCGGACTCACGGTCGGTGATCAGCTTGGCGCTGGTGACCTTGCCGTAAGCCGCGAAAAGGGTGTTCATTTCCTCTTCGGTGGTCGAAAAGGGCAGACCGCCCACATATATTCTCTTGCTCATTGTACTATCCTCCTGACAACTTTGATTACCTGACTCAACTCTCTTTGCTCTATCTTTTCCGTTGTTGCCTGGTAGAATAGGCTTCAAAAACTTGAGTACGGTTAGACTGCTCCTATAGTATGACATTATTACGGGCAAATAGGTGGATTAATTCCGGCCCGTGTCCCGGGCCGGGTCGCGGCGTCAGTGCGGGGCGCGGTATATGAGAATTGTCCCGTCCGCCGCGACCAGGCGCAGCGTCCTCCGGCCCCGCCTGTTCTCCGCCGAAGCCGAGTAGCGTTCCGCCCCGGCCCCGTGTTCCAGCACCAGGTCCCCGTCCTCCGCCCGCCAGCGGCCGGAACTGAGCGGGGTCTCCCCGCGTTTGAGCGAATAGGCGCGCTCCGGGGGCGCCGAAAGGGCCAGCACCTCGGCCGTTTTCCCGTAGGGCCGTTCCCAGCGGCCCGGGATGGCGGCCTCGTTCAGCCAGGAGTCTCCCGCCGATATCTCGGAGACGCAGGTGTCGTCGTACCTGGAGCCGCGGTACACTTCCGCGGGCTCTACGCGCAGGACGAACGAGGAGTAAAGCCTCGTTCGTCCCCGGTAGCCGGCGCGCTTCATCAGCGCGGAGGCGGCCTCGGCCTTCTTGAAACGCAGCTCCTCCCAGTTGAAAGGGAAAGAGAATTCCTGGGGGTCCCGCGTGTCTTTGAGTTCCAGCCGCAGATCGGGGGTGAGGCGCGCCGCTTTCCATAGCCTGATCTTTTCCGTCACGTCCCCTTCGAAGTGCTCCGCGGTCCAGACCGAGACCAGCAGCTTCCTGACCCGGTTGTTGGCCGCGAAGAGCCGGGCGCTTTTGCCGTAGCCGTTGACGAGGCGCAGCGAAGGGGCGCCCGGATCGACGAATAGCCAGAGTACCGCCCCGGTGCCTTTCGAAGCCCAGGCGGTCTTCACGTCGCCGTCGGCGGCGTTGGCGGCCGGCAGGATCTGCGGGTCCCGGGACAGGGCGGGGGAGAACGCGGGGTCGGGCATGAAGAGGTCCTGCCAGGCGTACGGCAGGCGGATATCCTTCATG
>JAVVFK010000412.1:0-1308 GCA_032251015.1 Elusimicrobiales bacterium | reverse complement strand
GTCGCAGGTCGAGGGCTATTCGAGGCCTTCGAGGAGTTGCTCGTAGAACTCGGCGTATTTGTCCTTGTCGTCGGTTTCGCGATAGGCGATGGCCGCCCGGGGGTGTTCGTTGAGGATGCCGGTGACCATGTACGGCAGGATATAGCCCCACTCGATCTCCTCACGCAGCGGCAGCCCGCCGCGGTACAGGGTAAGCCGCCGCTCGCCGCCTTCGACAATCTCCTCCTCCCGGCCGCCCTCCGGAAGCTCCCGGACAAACCGGGAGCGGATAAGCCTGCCCTCGAGAAAAAGTTCATCCAGCACTCCGCCTTCAGTGGCGGTCCGACGCAGCAGATACTCCTCATCACCGGGCCGGGGGTTCTCGACGGGCTCTCCGGCCTGCCCCAGGGCGTCCGAACGGTACCAGTCCGCCCCGACCGGCAGCGAGAGGAGCAGGATAGAGAGCGGCAGAAGCAGTCGGCGCATCAGCCCTCCGCCAGAAGAGTGTCCAGAAACTCGTCGGCGCTGAAAGGACGGATCGACTCGTAGTTCTCACCGTCGCAGATAAACAGAAAGGGAACCTTCAGCACGCGGCAGATGGAGAGGATGACCCCACCCCGGGCGGCGGAATCGTATTTTGTCAGGATTATTCCGTCCAGACCGACAGCCTCGTGAAATATCTCGGCCTGCCTGAGTCCGTTTTGTCCGGTGGTGGCGTCGATAACAAGAATCTTGCGGTAGGCACCGTCGATTGTACGCCTGTGTACGATGCCGTCAATCTTCTGCAGCTCCTTTACCAGGTGCTGCTTGTTGTGCATCCTTCCGGCGGTATCCACCAGGACGAGGGGGACTCCCCTAGCCTGAGCGCTCTCGATTGCGTCCCAGACAACGGCTCCGGGATCCGCGCCGGAGTGCTGACGTACGACTTTCAGGCCCAGCCGCTCGCCGTGGAGAACGAGCTGGTCGGCCGCGGCGGCGCGAAAGGTATCCGCGGCGGCGAGAAGTGGTTCCATCCCCTCGATCCGGCGAATATAAGCGGCAAGCTTTGCCAGGGAGGTTGTCTTGCCGACCCCGTTGACCCCCAGTACCAGAATCACGTTGAGCTTCTCTTTCTGAAGCTGCAGAGTGCCTTCAATAAGATACGACTTGAGCCGCTCCTTCAGAACGGACACCAGGGCCTCCCGGTCCCGAACCCCCCGGGCCTTACGCAGTGCCTCCACGGCCTCGGCGGCCGCGGCCGCGCCGATATCGGCCTCAATCAGCAGATCCTCGATCGCCTCGAAGGTCTCTTCGTCTATCGCGCTCTTCTGGAAAATACTCTTGAGCCTC
>JAVVFK010000411.1:0-1318 GCA_032251015.1 Elusimicrobiales bacterium | reverse complement strand
CGTCGTTATTCAGCTCGCCCCAGGCTGCCGCCTCGGGGTTTACATCAAAGAGAGCCGCCGACGGAGGCAGCTCGACCCTGGTGAAACCCTCCCCGGCCTCGTTATGGAGCAGGAAACTCCCTCCCCGGGCGGTAACGGCTATATCGAGGAAGCGGTCATTGTCGTAGTCGCCCCAGACCCCGCCTGAGGCCGGGCCGAGGCCGGAGGGAATCAGCCGGTTGCTTTCGGCAAAGCCGGCCGCGCCCATATTGGTGAAAAGCCGGAGACCGTCCAGGAGCAGGTCGTCGTCGCCGTCATTGTCGTAATCGCCCCAAGCCGCCCGGTGGGCCTTGACGCCATCAAGACCCAGCTCTCCGCTGACCTCGCGAAAGCTTACGCCGCTCTCCCTTCTCTGGAAATAGGCCTGGGGCTCGCCGCTGAAACCGTAACGATCTCGGAGCAGGTCGCTTAAGAGTCTTTCGGTCTCGGGCCTCTCCGAACCCGCGGCCAGGGCCATCCGCAAAAAATCGACCGCCTGAACGATTTGCCCCAGCCGGATCGCGCTCAGCCCCCGAAAGTGGTAGACTCCGGGCCAATCCCGGCGGTCACCAAGAACCTCGTCGAGGAGGAGTGCCGCTTTGCCTGCCTCACCCAGCCCCAGCCAGGCCCGGCCCAGGAGATAACGGTAAAAGGCACGTTTTTCCTCGACCTGCTCCTCCCAGAGGGCGGCGCTGAAATGAGGGGGGCGGGTCGCCAGGTAATCTTCCAGGGCCCGGAGGTTTTCCTCCAGGAGTTCGGCTGCGTAGAGGTACCCGGTTTCCCGTTCAAGCAGCCAGTAGGCCGCCGCGCCCCTGATCAATAAACTCTCCGGGCGGTTCTCCAGAAAGGTCCGGACCAGTTGGCTATGGTCAATCTCGCCGTCCCGGCTGGTCGACAAGCTGGAGAGGACCACCAGGGCGGCCTTGTCGGCCATTTTTTCTTCGGGGAAGTTATCGAGATAGCTTGCCGCCAGTTTCACCCTGATCTCGCTGCCGGGCGCGGTGGCAATGATTTCCTCGAAGAGGGAACCGGCGATGCTGCCGGCCAGGGAGGGGTCCGCATCCATTGCCGCCAGGCGCAGGAGGAGCTGCCGCCCCTTGTCCCGTTCTTGCAGATAATAGTAACCTTTATACAGGCTGTAGAGCAGTTCCGGCGACGGGGCGGGTTTGTCGAGAAAACCGGCCCGCTCCCGCGCCACTTCCTCTTTGACCTCCGGCCCCGCCCCGCCGATTTCCAGCCGGGCTCCCCAACAGAAGCCGAGGGGTTCGAAATTATCGGCCGGTGCGGCGCCGATCTCCGC
>JAVVFK010000410.1:0-1336 GCA_032251015.1 Elusimicrobiales bacterium | reverse complement strand
CGGTAAGCTTCTCCGTCGCCCCCAGGGCCCAGATATTGGCAAACTGGTTGGAGGTCCCGGTCTTGAACATGGCGTCAAAGCTGGTGTTCAGAATGCTGGAGCTGCCGAAGCCCGGAATCCGGCCACCCTCGGAGCTGAGAATATCCCGCACCAGAAACGCCGCCGCAGGATCGATTACATGCCGCCCGGGCTCCTTCGGCTCGTCGGGAAAGAGCCGCGGCGGCAGATAGACCCCCTCCCGCATGAAGACCGAGAAGCCCACGGTCAGCTCCAGCAGGCTGAGCTCGGCGTTCCCCAGGGCGATGCCGGAGCCGACGCTCTCCCGCTGCGCTTCAAGGGAGTCGAAACCGAGTGCCAGCAGTCTCTCGACGAAGGGGGCGACCCCGACGCGGGTAACGGTGTAGACCGCCGGGATATTGAGGCTCGAGGCCAGGGCCACCCTGAGGCGCACCGGACCGTGATAGGTTGCTGAGAAGTTCTCCGGAGTATAGACCGCCTCCCCGCCGAAGGCCAGCGGCACGTCAGGCAAAAGCGTTGCCGGGGTCATGCCCGACTCCAGGGCCAGGGCGTAGAGGAAAGGCTTGATGGTCGAACCTGGCTGCCGCCGTATGCGCACTCCGTCTATCTGTCCCCGGCTCTCTGAGTCGAAGAAATCGGCGGAGCCGGTCCAGGCCAGGACCTCACCTGTCTGTGACGAAAGAGCTACCGCAGCTCCATTCCCTATTCTGAACTCCGCGGCCGAGGCAACCCGGGAGGCGACGGCATCCTCCAAAAGACGCTGCAGCTTCACATCGAGGGTCGTGGCTACGGGGGACTCTCCCCTCCCCCGGTACCGGGATGCAGCCAGCCGTACAAAGTGGGGGGCAAGAAAGGGATACCCGGCCACCTGAGCCCGCTCCTCCGCCTCGCCAAGGGCCGCCGTCACAGCCGCGGAATCGGCATTATAGCCTGCCCGGCGGAGAAGCGTGAGGGCAGCGTCACGGGCTTCGCTGTTTCCGGCCGCAGGGGCGTAGCGCCGGGGGTTGCGGGGAATCAGCGCCAGCAGGGCTGACTCCTCGAGGCTGAGCACTTCGGCCTCCCTGCCGAAGTATTCCCGGCTGCCCGAGGCTATACCCTCGACGTTCGCCCCCAGGGGCAGGGTGTTCAGCCAGAGTTCGAGGATCTCCCTCTTCGGAAGCCGAAGTTCGAGCCTCAGGGCGTTCCAGGCCTCGATGATCTTGGCCCTCATGCCGTAGCCTGCCGGGGCGATTCTGCGGGCGAGCTGCATGCTGACCGTCGAAGCACCGGAGACGACTCTGCCGGAGCTGCGGTTGGCAAAAAACGCGCGGAGTACCGC
>JAVVFK010000040.1:5953-14301 GCA_032251015.1 Elusimicrobiales bacterium | reverse complement strand
TGCTTCGAATAGAGTATCTCGATGGCGCCGCGCGGGCCCATGACCGCTATCTCGGCCGACGGAAGCGAGAAGTTGAAGTCCCCCCCCATCAGCTTGGAGTTCATCGCGATATAGGCGCCGCCGTAAGCCTTGCGCAGAACCAGCGAAACCTTGGGGACCGAGGCTTCGGAATAGGCGTAGAGCAGCTTGGCGCCGTGGCGGATGATGCCGCCGTGCTCCTGCGCCACTCCGGGCCAGTAGCCGGGCACGTCTATGAGCGTCAGTATCGGTATGTTGAAGCAGTTGAGGAAGCGGATGAAGCGGGCCGCCTTGTCGGAGGCGTTGATGTCCAGCGCCCCGGCCATGTGCGACGGGTTGTTGGCTATAACGCCCGTGACCCGGCCGCCCAGGCGCATGAAGCCGACCACGATGTTCCTGGCGTAGTCGTGATGCACTTCCATGAACTTGTGGTCGTCGGCCAGCCACCAGATGATGTGGTGCACGCGGTAGGGTTTGCGCGGGTCCATCTCGCAGAGTTTTTCCAGCAGCGGCACTTTGCGGTCGTGCGAATCCTTCGTCTCGATGGCGGGCGCCGGCTCGGAACTGCTGGAGGGCAGGAAGTCCAGCAGTTCCTTGACCTGCCGGAAGCAGTCGGGCTCGGAGTTGGCCATGAAATGGCAGACGCCGGACTTGGAGGCGTGGGTCTGCGCGCCGCCGAGCGTCTCGAAGTCCACTTCCTCGCCGGTGGCTGCCTTGACCACTTCCGGGCCGGTCACGAACATGTGGCTGATGCCCTTCACCATGAAGACGAAGTCGGTCAGCGCCGGGGAATAGACCGCGCCGCCGGCGCAGGGGCCGACGATGACGGAGATCTGGGGTATCTTCCCCGAGGAAAGGGTGTTGCGGAGGAATATCTCGCCGTAGCCGTCGAGCGAGTCCACTCCCTCCTGTATGCGGGCGCCGCCGGAATCGAGTATGCCCACCACGGGCACGCCGGCGTCCCTGGCCATGTCCATGATGCGGGCTATCTTGTCGGCGTGCGTGCGGCCCAGCGAGCCGCCCAGCTGCGTGAAATCCTCGGAGAAGACGGCTATCGGGCGGCCGTTGACCTTGCCGAAGCCGGTCACCACGCCGTCGCCCTTGATATGCTTGTCCCTGATGCCGAAATCGGTGCAGCGCGATTCCATCAGCAGGCCTATCTCCTGGAAAGAGCCTTCGTCGAGCAGGTAGGCTATGCGTTCGCGGGCGGTCAGCTTGCCGCGTTTTTTCTGGGCTTCTATCTTCTCGGGCGGCCCGCCGGCTTCCGCTTGGGCGCGCAGCGCCCGGTACCTGGTAATGGATTCGGAGACGGGTCTTACTTTCTTGGGGTGCGGTTTCCTGCCCGCAGAGTTCTGGGGAGTTCTTATCGCGTCGTCGTTGAGATCCGGCATAGTCCTCCGTAACGGGCCCTTCCAGGCCGTTTTGAACCGCAAAAGGAATACATATTATCTATTAATTTCAGGCCGCTTGGCAAATACGATGCGGCCCTGCAGGCCGGGGCCGGGGTCGAAACTTTCAAGTGCGAAAGGAGGGCGGCCGAGCTCTTCCCAGCGGGCAAGGGCTTTCCCCTTTAGGACGGGTTCCGGGCCGGAGAGGTCGGAGTCCAGCGTGTCGCAGGAGAGGCCCAGTCCCAGCGCCTTGAACAGCGCCTCCTTGCCGGCCCAAAGCCCGGTCATGGCGGCGTCGTCCTTCCCCCCCCGCTCGGCGGGGCTGAAATAGTCGCGGTACCAGCCGGGGTGCCTGGACGCGACCTCTTCGATGTCGAGGCCGAGAAAGTCCGTCCCGGCCGCCGCGCCGCATACACCCGCTGAATGACTTATGGAGACGTGCCGCTTCTCCCCCCGGCATACCAAAAAAGGACTGCCGGTCAGTTCGCGGTGCACCTCTATCTCCCTGAGCGGGACTTCCGGGAAAAAAGCGTCCGCGCCGGCCAGCTTGGCCGCCAGCCTGCCGCCGAGCCATTCGTTCTTTCTCTTTGGGATCTTTAGCGACGTCCAGGCGTCCAGTTCGTCCGGGGTCAGGAAGGCTTCCGGCGCCCCGGCGCGGACGTCCTTCAGCAGGACGACGCGGCAGGGACCGGCCCGGAAACGAGCCGCCGCCGCGGAGAAGCCCTCTCCTTCGGCGGCCGCTCGCAGAGCTCGCGGCACCGATTGCGGCAAAAGCCGCCCTGTTCCGGCGGCGAACATGGCCTCCCAGTGCATCGCGGCTATATCTGCGTCGGGATCATCAGGTAATCCCGCACTTCGGCCACCAGGTTATGCGCTTCGTCGAAGGCGAAGGCGTCGTAGACGCTGCGCCCCTCGCCGTCGCGGCCCTTGTACACCGTCTTGAGGTAGAGTATGTCCGGCTCGTTCTCGTACGGGTATACCGTCACGCGGCCGACGGAATCGGGCAGCGTCATCTTCCTCTCGAAGTGTATGTCGCGGTAGCCGCAGGCCTGGAAGGCGGCCTCTATCACCATCGGGTGGAAGACCAGCCTGGGCCGCTCGCCCTTGAACAGCGGGGCCTGCGGCCGGCGGAAGACGGCCAGCGTGCCGTCCTTCTCCAGTTCCAGTATTCCCTCCAGCACCTGGAAACTGGGGCCGTGGAAATAGGTCTTGTAGATGGTCTCGGCCGTTACCTTGTACTTCTTCACCTTCGGTATCGACGGCTTCTCTTCCCCCTCCCACGGCTTATGATCCTCGTAGGAAGCCCTGGCGCTGAAATGGGTCCTGGCCTGGCCGAGTTTCACGCCCTTGGGACCGGTGAACTCCGTCGAGATGGTCATGGCCGTGCGCGGGCCTTCCGGCCTGGCGTTGATGAGGCCGGTGACGGGCTTGTTGCGCAGCAGCTTTATCGGCACCTGGAAGCGCACGTCCTCCAGCGAGGACGGCACCCGCCCGGAGAACTCGGCGGCGCATTCGGCGAAGGTCTCCAGCCCCATCACCCCGGGCACGTAGGGCGTGCCGTTTATCGAGTGGTCGGTCAGGTAAGGGTCCTTCTCCAGCGAGTATTCCTTTTCGGCGGCGAACTCGACTCCCTTCACGTTGGCTTTCACCTTTTCGGCGAAATGCCAGGACGAGGGCGAGGCCCCGGGGAAGCCGGGGACGAAGGTGAGCTGTTTGTCCCAGTCCAGCTTGCCCAGGCTGCCGCTGAGCACTATCTCCGGCCGCTGGCCGTAGACGAGCTCGTCGGCGACGGCGTTCATGCCCTCCTCGGGGTAGAGGAAGTCCAGTTCCTGCGATTTCAGGAAAGCCTCCACTCCGGGCCGCGCGCCCATGCCGATGAGCGCGTAGGCGGTCATGTCCACGCTGAGGGCGCGCACGCCCTTGTTGGAGAGCGAGACGCACATCTTGGCGATGTAGTCCGAAGCCGAGGCGTAGTCGCTCTGGCCCAGGTTGCCGAACTTGCCGGCTATCGACGAGATCATCACCCAGAAGCCCTTCTCTTTTACCAGGCCGGACTTGAGGAAGTTCATGGCGCTGTGCGCCTTGACCTTGTAGATGAGCTGGAACTCCTCGAGCGCCTTGTCGGAGACCAGTTTGGAACGCTCCAGCCCGGCGAAGTGGACGAGGCCGTCCACCTGGCCGTGTTCGGCCTTGAGGGCGGCCACGGCCCCGTCGAAGGCGGCCTGGTCATTGAGATCGCACTTCACGTAAGAGACCTTGGAGCCGGCGGCCTTTATCCGCTGCATCGTCCTGTAAAGTTCGGCCGCGTCCCTGAGCGCTGTGAATTCGCGCTCGAGCAGCGCCGGCGTGGGCTTGGCGTGCTTCTTCTTCACTTCGGCCCACAACTCGGAGTTCTTGTAGGTTTTGAGCTGGTCCTCGGTCATCGCCGCGAAACGCTCGATGCCGGCGCCCAGTTCGATGATGTCCATCAGTATCAGTTCGGGTTTCCAGCGTTTGGCCAGTATCTTGGCGAACAGCGAGCCCAGTCCGCGGCCGCCGCCGGTCACTATGATCTTCTTCCCCTTGAGCGGGGTGCGCTCGCGGGAATAGTCCAGCAGTTCGGGCTTGGCCAGCATGGTGCTGCGCCTGGCGCCGTCGTAGCCTATGGCCAGGCGCTTGTCGCCGTAGAGCAGCTCGTAGAACGTCTTCTGCACCAGCGCTTCCGTAGGGGAGCCGGCGGCGAAGTCTATGAGCTTGACGGTGGTGTTCTCCAGCTCCTTGCGGAGGCAGAGCGCCACGCCGTGTATGGCGCCGTATACCGGGTCGTAGACCTGGTCGGTCCTGTAGCCGAAGCCGCCGTCGAGCCGCGTGACCACGGCCAGGAAGGTGGAGAGGCCCGGTTCCGCGGCGCTGAGCGGCTTGAAGAGATGCTTGGCGGCCAGGAAGAGCGGCACCGTGAAGCGGTTGAAGTCCGCGTAGGCGTCGGTGGAGGAGGGCGCGAACTTCTTCTCGGCGCAGCCCAGCAGGTAGACCAGGCCCTGCGTGTCGGGATGGGCCGCGGCGAAGTCCTGCAGTGCCTTGTCGACGGCGGCCGTGTCGGCCCAGTCCAGCGTCAGAGAGTCCTTGAGCCGCGTCTTCTCCGATATGAAGATATGGGAGTCGATGCGGTGCTTGGACAACTCGGCGCGGTAGGATTTGGCCAGCGCCAGGTCCGAGGCCATGATCAGCACGGGCCGGGACGAGGAGTACTTCCTTATGATCTCCTGCTCCACGGGGGCCGGGGTTATCACCGGGATATGGCGGATATGGCGCTTGGGGTATTCCGGCGAGGCTTCCTCGTCGAAAGGGAGCTCCTGCTGGGGAGCGGGAGCGGCGGCGGCCTGAGGCGCGGGCGCGGGAGCAGACGTTGCCGGGACACCATGCCGAATGGTGTCCCCCGCTGATGCGGCGGAACCGCCCTTGGAGTCCATGACGAACTTCATGCAGTGGCGGATGGTCGGGTAGTCCTTGAGCGAGAGGTCGTCGCGGCGCGGAATATCGTAATGTTCGCGCATGGCGGCGAAAAGCTCGGCCTGCTTGACGGTGTCTATGCCGAGGTCGGCCTCCATGTCGAGATCGAGTTCGAGCATGTCCTTGGGATAGCCGGTCTTGTCGGCTATCATGTCGAGGATGGCGGTCTTGACCGATTCCTCGTCGAGACCGGCGGCCGGCTTGGATGCGAGGGCGGGCTGAGCGGCCGGAGCCGCGGCCGGGGCCGGAGCCGCCGCGACCGGTTCGCGGACCGGCTCGGGCTGGGCGGGCGGTACGGGTCGGAACGGCTCGCCTTTGCCTGCGACTTTCCTGTCCTTGATCCGCAGAGTGTTGAACACCACTTCCAGTTCGGGCTGCGGGTCGCCGGAGACGGCTTCCAGCCATGCCTTGTAGGTGTTCTCGTTCTCGAAGCGGGACTCGCCGGCGGTATAGGTGTTCTCTATGAAGGACATGCCCATGTGCGAGCCGAAGCCCGCCGCGAAACGCAGCGCGTACTTCAGGTCGTACTTGCCGCCCTTTGAGAGGTTGATGCCGGCCAGTTCCGGGTCGGGTTCCTTGTAGTTGGCGATCGGCGGGACCATGCCGGTATTGAGCGCCCGCACGGCGACGGCGTCCTCGAGCGAGGCTCCCATCGTGTGGCCTGTGAAGCCCTTAACGTTGCTGACGACCACCCGGTCGGCGGCGGGGCCGAAAGCCCTGCGCAGGGCCTTCACTTCGGCCGAGGCGCTGCCGCCCCTGGCGGGAGTGTAGGTCTCGTGCGACATGAACAGCGTGCGCGGCGCCATCTCCGAGCGGTTAAGCCCGTAGATGCGCTCTATCTTGGAGACGAAGCCCTCCATGACGGAGGCGACGTGCTCGGTGTCGAGGCGCGTGACGTGGAAGGCGCTGTTGGCGCTTTCGGTCAGCAGCAGGCGGGCCAGCGGCTTCATGCCGCGGGCGCGGACCAGCGTCTCGTCCTCTATGACCAGCGAAACGGCGGCCGAGCCTACGATGAGGCCGTGGCGCCTGCGGTCGAAAGGCAGCGCCGCCTCGGCGACGTTGTCCTTGGTGGTGGCCGTGCCGGAGGCCAGGAAGCCGGGCATGGTCCACTGCTGCACGGTCTCGTTGGTGATGTCGTCGGCGGCCACTACCACCACGCGCTTGCACTTGCCCGAGCGTATCCAGCTCTCGGCGATGTGCACGCCCTGCGTCGTGGAGGCGCAGGCCGCGCTCATGTGCACGGCCGGGCCCTTGGCCCCGACCCACTGCGCGAACTGGGAATCGGCTATCGGTATCACTTTCAGCAGGAAGTTCTGGCTGAACGAGTAGGCCGAGGGCGAGCCCGCGGGCGCGCCGGCCGGGAAGTTCTTCTGCATCCACTCGCGGATCTCGCGCTTGTCCTTCGGATCGCTCAACCGGCCGACCAGGTTGTCGTACACGTCCCACATCCGGTCCGCCGAGGCGCCGGCGTACCTGGAGTTGAAGTAACCGGTGATCTCCTCGATCATCTGCTCGGTCACCGGGAAGGCCGAGGCGAATATCACGCCGGTCTCGGAGGCGACAGGTTCCGGCAGCGCCCACTTCTCGGGCAGCCAGCCGCCCGTGGTGGTGCGCTTGTAGTAATGGATCAGCGGCAGGCCCGCGTCCTTGAGGGCCAGCACGCCGGCGGCCAGCGCCATGCTGAACACCGACCCCATGGCCTTGGCTATGGTCGGCGGCACGCCGAAATCCTTCTGCAGGTCGAACGCGCCCTTGCGCGCCGAGAGCTTGATGGCGTCGTCGGAGGAGCTTATGGGTTCTATGCGGTGGTTGCCGGTCTCGGACTTTATGACGCGGATGATGTTCTTGTCCACCTGCTGCTCCCGCCAGGCCTGCGGGATGGGCTCTATCATGTTGCGGCCCTCGAGTATCTCGTCCAGGCTGCGCTCGCGGAAGAGTTCCGCCTGTGAGCCGGGCGCGCCGCCGGCTATGCCGGAGATGGCTATCGGGTTGAAGTTGAAGCCGTACTTCTCGGCGAAGGACGCCTTGTCGGCGGGCAGCGCCGACGGGATGCCGGATGACTGGCCGACTTGAACGGGGACCCCATGCCGCATGGTGTCCCCAGCTGATACCTGCATCGCCCAGTTCTGATAGTACGGGTTGAAGAAAGTTCCGCCCTGTCCCGGGGCCTTGCCGTCCCAGTTGACCGGTATGCCCAGCGCGGTCATGTTGGCCAGCAGGTCGTTGAGCTCGGTGATGCCGCCGCGCTTGGGATGATTGGAGGCCAGCACGGTGACATCGGGCCTGCCCTTTAGCGTGGAGGTGGCGAAGGCGCTGAGCACGCGCTTAGGGCCGCACTCTATGAAAGTGCGGACGCCCTCGTCGTACATGCGCTCGAGCTGCTTTATGAACTCTACGGGGCTGGTCATCTGCCTGATGAGCATGTCGTATATGCCCTGCGTGTCCGTCGGGAAGAAGTCCGCGGTCACGTTGGAGAGTATCTTCATGTCGGCGGGCTTTATCGGTATGCTCTCGAGGAACCTGCGGTAGGGGCCCATCGCGGACTTGATGATCTCGGAGTGGAAGGCGTGGCTGACCGGTATCTCGCCGGCCTCTACTCCCATCGCCTTGAAGTGCGCGACGGCGTCCTCCACGGACCTGGCTTCGCCGGCTATGACGGTCTGCAGCGGGCAGTTCTTGTTGGCGCAGATCACGTACCCCTTTATTTTCTTCAGCTCGACGTCCACCTTGTCGCAGCCCAGCGCGACCGAGGCCATCTTGCCCGGGTCGGCGACCTTCACGTTGGCCATTTCCTTGGCGCGGTTGGTGACGGCGCGCAGGCCGTTCTCGAACGAGAAGATGCCGGCGGCGGTGGCGGCTGCGTACTCGCCCAGCGAATGGCCTATGGCCATGTCGGGCTTTATGCCTAACTCGCGGAAAAGCCGGTACATCGCTATGTCGGCCGTCATCATCGACGGCTGGGTGAGCTGGGTCTGCTTTATGGCGGCCTCGCGCTTGGCCAGGTCTTCCTTGGATTCGCCTGGCTTGGACCAGATGGCTTCGGTCAGGCGTACGCCTATCATCTTGTCCAGTATGACGTCGGCCTCGTCGAACGTGGCCTGCACCACCTGGTACTTGGCGGCCAGGTCGCGCATCATGTCGACGTACTGGGATCCCTGGCCGGGGAACAGCAGGCCGACCTTGGCCTGGTTGACGCCGGACTTGAACGTATAGACGCCCTTGAGTTTGAAATTCAGCGGCGGCTCGCTCCAGGTCTCGTCCTTTGCGTTCTTGGCCATGAACTCGACCTTGTCCATCAGGTCCTTGGGGGACTTGGCTACGATGGATACGCCCCACGGGCCTCTCGGTTTCGCCATGGACGGCTGGGCGTACGAGGATATGGGATAGTTCTCGGGCCACTTGGAGAATACGGCGGAGGCCTCGGCCTGGGCGTTCTTCACTACGTCGGCCGGC
>JAVVFK010000040.1:0-5943 GCA_032251015.1 Elusimicrobiales bacterium | reverse complement strand
CGTGGAGCCGGTGAAGGTGACGGCCTCGCCCTGCAGGGCGGAGAACGGCGCCTTGGGGTTCTCGGTCACGGGGGCGGAGGACACCGATATCGACGCTGTGCGCGCGGCGGAGGCTTCCGGTTTCTGGCCGGCGTACTCCTCCATGGTCACGTGGAAGTTGGTCCCGCCGAAGCCGAAGGACGAGATATTGGCGCGGCGGATGCCGTTCTTCTCCCACTTCTCGGGCTTGGTGATGACGCGGAAGAGGTCGAAGTCTATTTTCGGATTGGGCTGCTCGAAATTTATCGAGGTGGGCAGCGTCTTGTGATGCAGGGCCAGGGCGGTCTTGACCAGGCTGACGGCGCCGGCCGCGGCCTTGGAATGGCCTATCTGCGATTTGACCGAGGTGATGCCCAGCTTGCGGCCTTTCAGGTGGGGGCCGAAGACTTCCTTGAGCGTTTCCCCTTCGGCCGCGTCGCCGACCACGGTGGCGGTGCCGTGACATTCCACCATGTCCACGTCGCCCGGGCCGTAGTCGAGGCCCTCGAAGGCGGCCTCGATGGCCAGTTTCTGGCCTTTGGGGTTGGGGGCGGTGATCCCCTTGCCCTTGCCGTCGGAGGAGGCTCCCACGGAGTTAACGAGGGCGTATATCTTGTCGCCGTCGCGCACGGCGTCGGAGAAGCGCTTGAGCAGGTACACCGCCACGGCCTCGGCCATCACGAAGCCGTTGGCGCGGGCGTCGAAGGCGTAGGAGCCGTCGGCCGAAAGGGCGCCGATCTTGCAGAATTTGACGAAGGCGGGGGCGCTCATCATCTCGTCGGCGCCGCCGGCCACGGCCATGTCGAACTTCCCGGCGCGCAGGCCCATGACGGCGTAATCGAGCGCGGCCATCGAGGAGGCGCAGGCGGCGTCCATGGTCATGTTGGGGCCGTTGAGGTTGAAGACGTTGGCTATGCGGCCGGCCGTCACGTTGGACAGTTCGCCCGGCATGGTATCCTCGGTTATCTTTATGATGCCGTTGTCTATGCCGGCCTCGAACTCGCGGATCATCTCCTCCTGCGTCGCGCGGGGCAGGGAGGAGAAGGAGGCGGTCTTGCGGAGTATGTCCTCATTGTAGAACTTGTAGACGCGCAGGTCGGTTATCTCCTTGCGCATGGCGCCCATGGCGTTGCCGATGATGGCGGCGGTGCGGGCGTTATTGAACGGCTTCCTGTCGTAGCCGGCGTCTTCCAGGGCCATGCGGACGGCTTCAACGGTCATCTGCTGCAGGCGGGAGATCTGGCCGGCTATGGTCGGCGGGATCTTGTACCTTATCGGGTCGAACCTGAATCCTTCTATGAACCCGCCTATCTTGGAATAGGTCTTGTCGGCGGCTTTGCGGTCGGAATCGTAATAGAGGCGCCAGTCCCAGCGGTCGGCCGGGACCTCGGAGAGGCAGTTCTTCCCCTCCAGCACATTGTTCCAGAACTGGTCCTTGTTGAGGGCCTTGGGAGCTATTATACCGAGGCCTACTATGGCTATTTTTTCATTGTTCATATCTGGGTTTCGCCTCCATGGCGGTACTTGTCCCCGCCTTGCGGGGATAGCCCCGGGGGCGCAGGCGGAAGGCCGGTGACTCGGGGCTGTTTCGAAATGCGGGTCTTGGTCATTTCAGGGGTAAAAAGGGTGTGGAGCGGGCAAAAGCGGCCCTGCACCGGGCTTGTTGCTCAGTAGGGAAACTCCATATATATATGTTATTAAATCCCGGGGGGCGGGTTCAAGTTTAAGGGGTGCCGGGACCGGACCGGGGCGCCGGGCGGTCCAGGGCAAGGAGGTAGAGCGTGCCCCCCTCCCGCGAGATGGGCGTTTCGTATTTCAGGGCCGCCGCGGTGCGGTAGGCCGGGTTGGGGGCGAAGGAAACTACGGCCCGGTAGCCGTTGATCTTCTGCCAGTCCCATTCCCCTATGGACCTGAGGGGTTTGAGGTCCTTCAGGGCCGACATGTTCTCCTCGTAGGAATGCCAGGCGTTGAAATCGAAGCCGTTGGCTATCTCGCCGGGAGCGTAGCCCGCCGCGGCGGCGGTGGAGGCTATCTCCCATTTAGCCTTGTTCCAGGACAGGTAGTCCCTTACCCCGGCCCAGGATATGCCCGCCGCCGCCAGCAGCAGCGCCGCCGCCGCGGTCCTTGAGAACTTGGCGTGCCTGGAGGCGTAAGCCGCCGAGGCGAGGAACCACGGGAAGAAGACCAGGAGGTACCGGTCGAAGAATTTCGCTCCGGCCAGCGAGGCGGCCAGCTGCAGCAGCGAAGCCCACGCCAGGGCTTTGAGCGCCGGTTCGCCGGAGCGGAAGGCCAGGGCCGAGGCGCTGACCAGCACGGCTGCCCCCGCCGCCGCCAGCAGCGTGGCGGACTTCCAGAACCAGGCCGAGGCGAAGAAGCCGGAGACTTTATCCGGCTGGCCCGCCAGCGTCAGCGTTCCCAGTCCTCCCCCGTGCATGCTGTTCTCAAGCACCGGCAGGGGGCCTTCCATGTAAGCGAAGAGCCCCAGCGCGAGCACCGCCAGCACCACGGCCGACTTGGATATGCGGTTAGGGAAACGGTTGCGGCTGAAAAAAGCGGGGAAGGCCGCCGCGAGCCCGGCCGCCGCGGGCAGCAGGAAGAATCCGGTCTCCAGCAGCAGCGCCAGCAACCGGGTGAGGCTTTCGGCCAGGAAATTGCCCGGCCTGGAAAGGTAGGACAGTGTGGCGCCGGAAACATAGTTCAGGGAAGCCCAGGTCGGGCCGTGGATATAATTGAACCATACCTGGTAGCCGGTGAAGGCCGCCAGCGGCAGGGCCCAGAGCAGGGCGAGTTTCCTGCCCTTGTCCGCGCGCGACAGCAGCAGCGGCGTGAAAGCCAGCGGCAGGAAGATGCCCAGTTGCCGCGTGAGATAGGCTCCCGCCGCGGCGGCGCCGGCCGCCAGCAGCAGCCCCTCCCGTCCTTTTTCCAGGAAAAGAGTGAAGAGCCGGAACGAGAGCAGCATCCAGAAGAGGTAGGTCATGTCCGTCATGAAGGTATTTCCCAGCAGGGCGGACAGGGGGTTGAAGACCAGCGCGGCGGCCAGCAGCGCCGATACCGCCGGCGCCGCGCCAAGTCCCGCGCAGATACGGAACATCAGCCAGGCGGAGCCGCAGGCGCAGAGCGCGGTGTAGAGGCGCAGGGACTGGAAGCCCTCGCCGAAGAGGAGCCCGGACAGGGCTCCCCCCGCCAGGTGCAGGACTTGCGTGGCGGAGGCCCAGTCGGAGAGGCGCAGTACGCCTTCCTTGAGCAGCCTTTCGGCCGCCATCGCGTAGGCCCAGTCGTCGTTTAGAGGGAAAGAAAAGCCGGAGGCCCCGCCGTTAAGAAGGAAAAAGATCAGGAAAGCGGCCGGAACCGCTAAAGCGATGATTTTTTCCCCTGAAGGTTTCCCCATTATGCCGCCCCCGGCCGGATTGATGATAATAAATTGCAAGGGGGGCCGCAAGCGCGGCGCGCCCCGGCCCCTCTATTGTAAAGAACCCGGGATTTATATTAATATGGCCTCTTCCGGAACCGCATATGAAAATCAAATTCTGGGGCGCGCGCGGCAGCATACCCGTATCGGGAGAGAAATACCTGAAATACGGCGGGGACACCACCTGTCTGGAGATACGCGCCGCTTCCGGCGAGCTGGTCATAGTGGACGCCGGCTCGGGCATCAGGCTGCTGGGCAAGGAACTGATCAAGGAAGGCCTGACCAGGTTCACTATGCTTTTCACCCATTCGCACTGGGACCACGTCCTCGGCTTCCCCTTCTTCGCCCCGATCTACCGGAAAAAAGTTTCTATAACTATGATGGGCTGCTCCTTCTCCGAGGAGGAGCCGCTGCGCGAGATCGTCAGCAAGACCATGCGCCCGCCGGGCTTCCCGGTCAAGTTCGAGGAGATCTCGGCCTCGTTCAATTTCGCGCCTATCTGCGTTAACGGACTGGAGATAGGTTCCATGAAGGTGGAGCCGATAGAATTAAGCCACCCCAACCGCGGGCTAGGCTACAAGTTCACCGAAGACGGCAAAAGCTTCGTTTTCCTCACCGACAACGAACTGGGCTACCGCCACGAGGGAGGCCGCACTTTCGAGGAATACGCCTCCTTCGTGCGCGGGGCCGACCTGCTGGTGCACGATTCCGACTATACCGACGAGGAATATCCCGTCCACCGCACCTGGGGGCACTCGACCTACGGCCAGGCCCTGGAACTGGCGGTGGCGGCCGGCGTCGGCTCGCTCGGGTTCTTCCACCATAACCAGGACCGCGGCGACGCGGACATCGACGCTATCGTGGACGCCTGCGGACGCCAGATCTCGGACAGGGAGACCGCGCCCTCGTCGGTATTCGCGGTCAGGGCCGGACAGGAGATACTACTGTGAAATTCAGCGTCTATTCGCTTTGGACCGATCCTTATTTCTACCTGGCCGCCGCCGGGCTGGGCCTGGGGCTTTTTCTGCTCATCTACTCGATAAAGCGCTACCTCGAGCTGGCCAACCGCTCCGAACTGGAGGACGAGCCGCAGGACGCCGAGACGCAGGAAGCCGCGCAGACGGTCCAGCCGGAAGCCCCCCAGGGCGACCTCTTCTCCGCCCCGGCCGAGGAAGAGCCGCCGGCCGCCGAGACCCCGGCCGAGGCGCCCGCCGGGGAAGGCTACGCCGGCGAGGCCGCCGCTCCCGACTACGGGCAGGCGCCGGAAGAACATTCGCCGGCCGAGACTTTCGTGATGGGAATATACGAGTCCCTGAAATCGCTGGACGCCCGGATGGGAAAGCTCGAGACCAGGCTGGGCGAGGAGCGGATCAGTTCCGAATTCACCGTTAAGTTCCTCGAGGATATCCTTTCCGACCTCGACAGCCTGGACAAAGATAAGATAAAAGGCCGTTTGGAATACCTTATCTCCGACCTGAAACGGAAGTAACTCCCTTCAAGTGAAGATCCCCGGCAGTACGATACCCAGCCTGTTGACCGCCGCGCTTCTCCTGGCGCCGGCGGCGGCCCGGGCCGGCCTGCTGCCCGACGGGGCTTTTTCAGACGACGCGCGCGGCACCACCGCGGCGGCCTTCCTTAAATCTCCCCCCGCGGCCAGGATAGAGGCCCTCGGCGGAGGCGGCCTGGCCGCGCCCGCCCCGGATTCCGTTTTCTTCAACCCCGCTGCCCTCGCCGGTCTGCGCGGCGCCTACGCCGTGTCCGGTTACGAGGCCATGCTGGAGTCGGCCTACAGAGCTTCGATGGCCTTGTCGCTGCCGGGCTCGCGCGGCGTCACCTGGTCGGCCGGAGCCCTGTTCGGCTCCGGCGGCAGGCTGGATATATTCAACGCGCGCGGCGACTACGGCGGCAGCTTCACCCATTACGACGCGGCCCTCTTCCTCTCCGCCGCCTTCCCGCTGCCCGACGGAGGTTTCGGCATTTCCCTCAAAGGGATCCGCAGCGCGATAGGGGACGTTTCCGCCCTCGGCGCCGCCGTGGACCTGGGTTATATAAGCTATTCCCGGCGCAAGGACGGCGCGGATATGGCGCTCACCCTGCGCAACCTCGGCACTCCGCTCAAGTACGAGAAAGAGAGCGGCCCCCTGCCGCTGGAACTGGCCGCCGGCCTTCTCTGGCGCTACGCCGGCGGGTTCAGGCTGATGGCCGACGCCAGGATGCCGGCCGACCACGCGCCATATTTCATAGTGGGAGGAGAGTACGGCGTGCCGTTCGCCTCGGGCGCTTCCTTCGCGCTGCGGGCGGGGTTCAGCAGCAGGAACCTCGACGACCTCGGCGCGGCCGGCGCCGTCAGCGGCGGTTTCGGCCTGGGTGCAGGCGGCGCCGCTTTCGACTACGCTTTCGTACCGTACGGCGACCTGGGCGCCACCCACCGCGTAACCCTCAGCTGGCTTCTGGGTTCCTCATCGGCGGGGGACACCATGCGGCATGGTGTCCCAGTACATTCTGCGCCCGCCGGG
>JAVVFK010000409.1:0-1356 GCA_032251015.1 Elusimicrobiales bacterium | reverse complement strand
CCGGCCGGGCATCTTTCCATGCCGCCGACTGGTGGGTAGGACTGGACGATGATGAGCGGTAGGGTACAGTGCGTTCTGTGTCCCCACATGTGCGTCCTCGAGCCCGGGCAGCGGGGCCGCTGCACGGTGAGGCTCAACGTGGATGGGGAGCTGGTGAGCCTCGTCTACGGGAGACCGGTGGCGGTCCACGTGGACCCCGTGGAGAAGAAGCCCTTCTTCCACGCCCTTCCGGGCACCGTGGCGCTTTCCTTCGGCATGTACGGCTGCAATTTCCGCTGCTCTTTCTGCCAGAACCACGACCTGGCCGATCCGGCGGCGGCCGCCCGGCCGCCTTACGCAGAACCGGTATCTCCCGCCAGGATAGCGGAGGAGGGGCGGTGCCTCGGAGCGTCGATGCTCGCCTCCACTTATAATGAGCCGCTGATAACCGCCGAATGGGGCGCGGCGGTGCTCGCGGAGGGTAAAAAAGCGGGCCTGGCCGGGGCTTTCGTCTCCAACGGCTACGCGACCCCCGAAGCGCTGGACTTCCTCAGGCCGTCGGTGGACTGCTTCAACGTGGACCTCAAGTTCTTCCGCGAGGAGACCTACGCGAAAGTGGCCGGCGCGCGGTTGGAGCCGGTAAAGACCGCCATACGGCTAATGCTGGAGAAGGGATTCTGGGTGGAGATAGTGACGCTTCTGATCCCGGGGCTCAACGATTCGAAGGAGGAAGTCTCGGAGATGGCGGCTTTCCTGGCTTCCCTGTCCAGGGATATGCCCTGGCATATAACCGCCTTCCACCCGTCCCACCTGATGCGGGACCGCCCGCGCACCTCCGCGGCGGCGCTGGAAAAGGCCTTCGAGGCGGGCCTGGCGGCCGGGCTTAAATACGTCTATACCGGGAATACCGCGGGGGGAAGACAGGATACCGTCTGCCCGTCCTGCGGAGATAAGGTCGTGGAGCGGGACGGGTACGCCGTGCGCGGGGACCTTATTTCCCCCGGCGGCAAATGCGGCAAATGCGGGGCCGGGATAGCGGGTTTCTGGCGGACTAAAATCTGAAGATATCGGCCCTGGAATCCTTCCAGGGGTTATCCGCTTCTTTCTGGAATACGGCCGGCAGGGCCCCCAGCAGGAACGAAGCGGCCAGCGGAAGCCATGCCAGCCAGTAGGCCTCGAACCGGCTCCGCTCCGCCAGCGGGGCGAATACGAAAATATTGATGAAAAGAGCCGCCAGCACCGTGGACATCGTAAGGGTCCTGTTCCGGTGGGTGTGGTGGAAGAGAGAGGCGAGGTAATACTGTGAGAGCGCCGTCGCGGCGGAAATGAAGGCGAAAGCGGCGGCATCCAGGGGCAGCGGCCCGGGACAGCCGGCGC
>JAVVFK010000408.1:0-1370 GCA_032251015.1 Elusimicrobiales bacterium | reverse complement strand
TTAACCGGGTTGCGCAAATGCTGGCCGAGCAGCGAACGGATCGCGTCCGGCGCAGCAGGGTAGGGCGCGGCCGTTGTATTGCTGTAGACCGGGATTGGACCGGGACGAAAAACCACCGATTGCAAAGCGTCCGCGAAGGGCGCGCGCGCCTCTTCCACCAGCCGGCTGTGGAAGGCGGCCGATACCGGCAGGCGCACGGTTCGGTATTGTCGGGCCTTGCAGGCCGCTTCCGCCCGCTGGATGCTTTCGGTGTCGCCGGAAAGAATGCCTTGATCGGGGCTGTTGCGGTTGGCCAGGACCACGTCCAGGGATTCCGCGTCGATCAACCGGTCCAGGTCATCAAGGGGTGCTTTGACCGCCAGCATGGCGCCGTTGGGTTCACCGGGACGCCCTCCGGCCTCGGCCATGAGCCGACCCCGCAGGGCGGAGAGGGCATGCAGGGTTTCGGCATCGATCCATCCGGCACTGTAAAGGGCAACCAACTCGCCGTAGCTGTGGCCGCAGACCGCCTCGGGGGCCAGGCCGAATCGCCGCAGAATCTTTTCCATGGCCACGCTGACCGCGCCGATGGCCGGCTGGGCCGCGGCGGTGTGGCGCAGGTGTTCTTCGATGTCCCGGTCGGTCATGCCGGAGGACGGCCGGGGGTAGATGAGATCCGTGAGGGGCCGCTCTCCTGAAAAATGGCGGGCGGCGGATTCCAGGCTTTCCAATGCTTCCGGAAACCAGGCCACCAGATCACGGGCCATGTCCGGGTACTGGCTGCCCTGCCCGGGGAAGAGAAAAGCCATGCGGCCGGGGCGGGGACCTGAACCGTAGAAGCAGGCGCGTGTATGCCAGAAGGGGGCCTCGCCATTGGCGGTGAAGGCTTGCGCCGCTTCATCCAGAACCGCATCGGTGTTCCAGTGCGGTCCCTGGTTGTCCTCCACCCGGTTCAGCACCAGAAGCAGGCGGTGCGGATGTCCGGGCTCGTAGTCCCTTCGGTATTCCCGTGCCAGGTGCGGAAGATCTTCCGGGGGGGCGGCCTTCAGGAGCGTTTGCGCGGCCTGGAGGGCCTGCCGCAGGTTTTCCGGGCTGTCTTCCGACAGGGCCACGATCTCAACGGAGCCATCCCAGGCGACGGCGGTCTTGCGCGCGGCGTACTCTTCCAGTACCAGATGGTAATTGCTCCCGCCGAATCCGAAAGCGCTGACACCGGCGCGCCGCGGTGCCTTATGGGTCCGGAACCAGGGCCGGGTGCGGGAATTCAGGTAGAAAGGGCCCTTGTCGAGTTGGAGATCCGGGTCGGGATCATCGGCTTTGAGGGTCGGGGGAAGGACCTTGTGCTGCAGGGCCAGGACCGCTTTAATGAGGCCGGCGGCACCGGCGGCGGC
>JAVVFK010000407.1:0-1375 GCA_032251015.1 Elusimicrobiales bacterium | reverse complement strand
GTCGCCCTTCTTCTCGATAAGGATGGCCTTGGTGGTGGTGCTGCCGCAGTCGGTGGCTATGATTATCCGGGGTTCTTTATTTTCCATTTTTCTCTCCGTTCTTGTCTCCGGCCGGGGGGTCTTCCGGCTCGAGCCTCTCGATAAGGTACGAAACCGCGTTGGGATTTTCGAGCATGGCGACTACCTTCTGCGCCTCCTCTTTTTTGAAGAGGATAGTGATGAACGGCATCAGGAAGATCAGCGCCTGCGAACTTATGTTATGAATGGGACGGCTGCTCTCCACGGCCAGCGCCGCCACCTGGCCCAGGGACCGCTCCCTGATCTTGGCGGCTATCTTCTCCAACAGGGCTTTCTCTTCTTCCGTAACAGGCTTGTCGGAAGGCAGGCTGAAAGCGTTTTTCCAGAAAGGATCCTTCACAAACCTCCCGTGCGCAACCGCGTGTTAATAGTAGAAAATAATATGGGGGGCCGCAACCCCCGGCGGGCGGCCCGGCCGCGGGCGGCGAATGTGACCGGCGTGAGCCTTGAAAACCCGGGGTACGTCAGCTATACTTTTAAAGGCGGGCGGAGGGAGTTATCCCTTTCAACTCAGAGCCGGAGGGGCCATTTATGAAAGGCAGGAACGAGGCGGTCAACTGGAAACTGGTATTAATCCCCGTGGCCGTTCTCAGCGTAGCCTTCGCGGCCGGGACCAAGTTCTTTTTCGGCGAAGGGCAGGCGTCGGATACGGCGCAGTCGGAAGCCATGGACTTCGGCACGGACCGGGACGAGGAGCCCGAGGCCCTCGCGTCGAGGAAGTTCTCGGTCTCACCGGGAGCGCAGGGCTCCTCGCTGGATATGTTCCAGGAGGTGAACAAGGATTATTACTCGGATACCGGGCGGAAACCCGGGACCGCCGCCGGAACACTGGCCAAGGCGGCCTCTTCCCCCGACGCCGCCGCCGCGGGAGAGATCGACCCCTACGAACAGTACGCCAGGGCTCAGACCGGCGACCTGGAAGCGCCGGCGGTACCGGACCTTCCAAACGCCCCGGCGCCTTGGATGAAAGAAGCGCCCGGCACGGGCTCTCCCGGGGACCCGGCCCTGTCGCTCAAGACCGCCGTAGCGTCCGCCGGGCCGGAGAGCAGGAAGTCACTTTCCTCCTCGCGTAATTTTGGCAGGGCCGGATTCACCTCCGGCACCCGCCAGGCCATCGGCAGGGACAGGATGGGCTCGGGAGGGAAACCGGATTTCACCCAGGGCTCCAATTCGCGGGGCACGGCCAATACCGTGTCCAACACCAGTTTCAGTTCGCCGGGGGCCGGCGGCGAAGGCGTCGGCGGAGGACTTTACACCGGGGAGACCTCCTCTTCCTCCGGCGGCTCGACCTCACAGT
>JAVVFK010000406.1:0-1381 GCA_032251015.1 Elusimicrobiales bacterium | reverse complement strand
GGGGGACAAGTGGTGCGTCTACCCGATGTATGACTGGGCGCACGGCCTGGAGGATTCCATCGAGGGCATCACGCATTCCATCTGCACGCTGGAGTTCGAGGACCATCGGCCGCTCTACGACTGGTACCTCGACCAGCTCGGCATCTACCATCCCCGGCAGATAGAGTTCGCCCGCCGCACGCTTGGCAATACGATCACCAGCAAGCGCAAGCTGCTAGAGCTCGTCAGGGACGGTCACGTGGAGGGCTGGGACGATCCCCGCATGCCCACGGTCTCCGGCCTGCGCCGCCGCGGCTACACGGCTTCCTCGCTGCGGGCCTTCTGCGACGAGGTCGGCATCTCCAAGGTGCCCGGCATCTCGGATATCTGGGTTCTGGAGAACGCGCTGCGCGCCGAACTCAACCGTACCGCGCCCCGCGCCATGGCGGTGCTGAGGCCGCTCAAGGTGGTCCTGACCAATTACCCGGAGGACAAGGTAGAGGAGATGGACGCGGTCAATAACCCGGAGGAACCCGCGGCCGGGACGCGCAAGGTCCCCTTCTGCCGGGAGATCTATATAGAGCGCGACGACTTCATGGAGGTGCCGGCGAAGAAGTTCTTCCGCATGACGCCCGGCCAGGAAGTGCGGCTGCGCGCCGCCTATATCGTCAAATGCGAGACGGTCGTAAAGGACGCCTCCGGCGCCGTGACCGAGATCCGCTGCTCCTACGACCCGGCCACCCGCGGCGGCGACGCGCCCGACGGGCGCAGGATAAAGGGGACCATACACTGGGTCTCGGCCAGGCACGCCCTGCCGGCGAAAGTGCGGCTCTACGACGCGCTGTTCAAGACTCGGGACCCCGAGAACGTGCCGGAAGGACACGACTACAAGGAGAACCTCAATCCTTCTTCGCTGGAGACCGTCGAAAAGGCCATGCTGGAGCCGTCCCTGAAGGACGCCGCGGCCGGCGACCGGTTGCAGTTCGAGAGGCTGGGTTATTTCTTCGCGGACCCGAAGGACTCGGGTCCGGGCGCGCCGGTGTTCAACCGCACCGTGACGCTCAGGGACAGCTGGGCGAAAATAGAGAAAAAGAACTGAGGAGGCCGCATGGCGCAAAAAAAACAGGGAGTCAACTGGGACCTTGCTTCTTATTTCCCGTCGTTCGACGGGCCGGAGATGCGGGCGTTCAAAAAAAAGCTCGCCTCCGACGTGGCGGCGATACAGAGGAAGGCCGCGAAACTGCCGCCCCTTTCCGCCCGTACGGCGAACGACTGGGAGAAGGTGATACTGGCCGCCGAGAACGCGGGCACCCGGCTGGGGCATCTTTTCTCTTACGTCGGTTGCCTCGGCGCGGCGCACGCCGACAACGAAGCTTATTCCGCCGAGGAGGCGCGGCTGGCG
>JAVVFK010000405.1:0-1390 GCA_032251015.1 Elusimicrobiales bacterium | reverse complement strand
CGGGGCGGGCCGGTAAACGGCGGTGAGGTTCCTGCGGCCCTCCATCAGCCGCTTGTCGGCGCCGAGGAATTCGCCGGAACCGTCGGCCCCGGTCAGCGCGGCCCCGGCCGATGTATAGGTGGTCAGGCTAAGGATGTAGTCCAGATCGTTATCAAGGCCGGTCTCGTTGCGCAAGGCCCTGTTGCAGCGGAACTTGAGCTGCACCTGGCCGTTGCCGAGGTACTTGAAGGTAGGCAGGCATTCCGGCTCCGCCGGGCGGTAAGTGAGGTTGAGCAGCCTCGACGAAGTGGATTCCCGCGCCTCGAAGACCACTCCCGCGCCCTCGGCGGGGAAGCCGGTCTCTTCGCCGGAGGCGCCCAGCAGGGCTATGTGGTAGGAGCGCCCGGGCTTGAAGCCGGTTATCTCGTAGGAGCAGACCGCGCGCGCGGCCTCGTCGGTCTCGACGGTGCCGGTGATGAACTCGGTGAAATCCTCGTCGGCGGCGGCTATGCCGGCCACCTCGCTGTCGTTGGGGCAGACATAGCCCGACGGCGAATCCGGGTCGGGCTTGCGCAGGGAGCCGAAGGCCGAGGCGCCGCGGACCAGGGTTATGGTCCCGGCGGAGGCGGTCCCCGTGGTGACCGACACGCTGGAAGAATGGACGATGTAGCCCAGGCTGACCACCTTGAGCGAATAGGTGCCGGTGGAGAGGCCGGGGACCTCGAAGGCGCCGCCGGCGCCGGTCATCGCGGCTATGTCGCCGAGCGGGTTCACTACGGGGACCAGGTCCGTGCGCTGCAGGTAGACGGCGGCGGCGGGATAGCCTTTCTGCGCGCCGTAGGGATAGGAGAGAGCGCCGCTGTCGGCGGTGAGCACCTGGCCGGTAACGCCGCCCAGCAGCGGCTCCAGAGTGAAATAGGCCGAAGAGGAGCGCTGCAGGTCCACGCGCAGGGTCCGGGCGCCGTAGAGCTGGGATCCCCCGGCGCCCTCGAAGTTCTCCTCGCGGAAGCCGGCGGTGATGTCGAAGTAGCGCGAGATGTAGCTGGAGACCCAGAGAGTGTAGGAGCCGTCGCCGCCGGTCTGCGTGCGCACGGCGGCCATTTCCCCGACGAGGGCCGGCACGGCGGTCATCGTCATGTTGGGCAGCGGCTCGCCCGAGGGGCCGGTGACGGCGCCGGTTATCGACTGGCCCTGGTTGAGGGCGATTATGCCGGCGTCCTTGACCTCGCCGGCGGAGAGATAATGCTGCGCCGAGACGGCCGGCGCGTAGTTCTGGCTGCCGGCGTTGAGGTATGCCATGTCCCAGGCGTCCTGGCGCAGGTGCACGTCATAGACCGAATCCGGCGCCAGCGGGCCGACGCGCCAGGTGCCGTCCTGCTCCACGGGGCGGCCCGAGACGCTGGAGGCCGCC
>JAVVFK010000404.1:0-1393 GCA_032251015.1 Elusimicrobiales bacterium | reverse complement strand
GCCAGAGGCCGTCCCGCTGGGAATAAGCATTCCTGAGCGTTTCCAGCGTATCCGCCTGAAGGCCGATCGTTTCCAGCCGGAAGGAATCCGCCTCAGCCGGATATAAAAAGCGGACCACGAGGGCCGGTCCGTACAGGCTCGGGATAAAGGAGAGCCGCAGGGAAAGCGCCATCCCTTGCACGCGGGTTTCGACGCGTCCCTCGCGGGCATCTTCGAAGAGCGGTTTCAAACCGGCGGCGGCCGTGAACGCGCGTATCAGCCATTCGCCCTTTCCCCGCGAGAGGGGACTGCCCGTTGTAAGGGTGCCGTCGATACGCAGCCGCGAGGTGTAGCCCTCCCTGGCCGGCTCCAGATGCCAATCAGAGGGCTTGGCAGACCTCAGGGTGTTTTCGAGTTCTCTGGAAAGCGCTTCCGCCGTTGAAGGTCCATCATGAGGCGCTGTCGCTTCCGGAGCCCGTTCATCGATCCGCCCGTCCCGCCACACGCGGGTAAAGAGGGACGGCCGGGCAAGGGTGGGCTGTTCACCGCCTGACGCGAGGCGGTCGTACAGGTCCATGGATGCGGGATGCTCCAGGATGAACCAGGTGGTTTCCCCGTCCCGGGCCACCAGCGCACGCCGCGGGGAGGCGGCACCGGCAAGGCTTTCCACCGGGCGGCAGTCCAGGGCACCCTCATTCCACCAGAGCAGCGGGAGGCCGTAAGTCCGGCGACACCGCGTTTCCAGCTCTTTCCAGTCTGTAGCGGTTTCACCCAGCTGTTCCAGCTGCTGCTCCTCCTCGATCGGCGAGCCAATCTGGTCCAGAATCGGCCCGGTCATATCGGGATCGGCATCCGTGAGGGGAATGAGGAAGGGAATATAGGCCCGCATGGCGAGCTATCCAAGGCCAGCCGCGGGCACCGTGCCAGCCGGATTTAGCGCTAAAAAAGACGCTTATGCCTGCCGGAAATCAGGTACGCGGGGCAAAGCCCGCTTTCCGATAGACCTTGGAGAGCATTTTGTAAGCGCGTTTCTGGGCGACTTCAGCCCCTTCCTTGAAGACCTGGTCCAGGTAGGCCTTGTCGCCGTGGATCTGTCCATACGTTTCCTGAATGGGTTCCATGGCGGCAATGACCGCATCCGCCACCGCATTCTTGAATTCCCCGTACTGGGAGCCGGCAAAGGCCTTTTCCAGCTCGGCAATGGACTTGCCGGTAGCGGCGCTGCAAATGGAAAGCAGGTTGGTGATGCCCGGTTTGTCCTCAGCCGCGCGGACTTCACTGCCGGAATCGGTCACTGCCGAGCGGATCTTTTTGCGGATTACCTCCGGCGGGTCGAGAAGGTAGACACAGCCCGACTGGACCACATCAGACTTGGACATCTTCTTCCCGGGATCCTGGAGCGACTTCACCCGTG
>JAVVFK010000403.1:0-1442 GCA_032251015.1 Elusimicrobiales bacterium | reverse complement strand
TAATAGCACAGCAGGCATCAGAATAAAATACCCCTCAAGTTGCCGGCGTGATCGACCGCGGGCACTGCCGGTGCGGATGGGCCGACATGGATCACTTACCGCTGTCCGGCCGCCGGATCGGGTGCCTGCCAGGTCCGGGCCTCAACTCTCGGCCGATGGGCCAACGGGTCGGCGCTGGACCGCCTGCCGATAGGATTCGGGATCCGTGGCGCCCTCGGTGGAAAACAGCAGGATGCGGGATGCCGGTTCCAGACCAAGGCGATGCCGGTCCGCCGCGTTCGCCGGATCCATCAGCCGGCAGAGGCAACCCAGCGCGACCGCGCCGCATTCACCGGATTCAACGCCTGGATCCGGCGGATGCGGCCGGGCCAGGCGCTGCATGCCTTCCAGAGCAATATCGTCGCCGGCGCGAATGAACCCGTCGGTAAAATGGCGCAGGATGTCCCAGGCTGCGGGGCTCGGTTGGCCGCAGGCCAATCCGGCCATCCGGGTTTTCATCGGGCCCCTCACGGGGATGATGGTCCGGGCGCCGGCCGCCATGGAGCGGTAATAGCAATCGGCCGCGGCCGATTCGACGACGACCAGGATCGGCCGCTGTTCCCGAAATTTTTCCACCAGGAAGGCCTGCAGGGAGGCGGCCAGGGAGCCCACGCCGCAAGGGACGAAGACGTGCGTGACGAGGGCGGCGCCCAGTTGGGCGAAGGCTTCGTCAAAAAGGGTGAGATACCCCTGCATGACATTTTTCGGAATGGTTTCATATCCCTCCCAGGTCGTGTCTTGGACAAGGATCCTTCCCGGTGAACGGGCTTCCCGGGCGGCCTGTTGCACGGCATCGTCATAATTCCCGTCCACGACCAGCGTCTCGCCGCCCGTGCTCCGGATGGCCGCCAGCCGGCAGGCCGCTGTCCCGGCGGGCAGGAAAATACGGCTGCGGCACCCGAGCTGGGCCGCCATCCAGGCCACGGCGGTGCCGTGGTTGCCGTCCGAAGCCGTCACGAGGGTGATGTCGGCTATGGCACGGCGGACATCGGGTTTTTGAAAGCGTGTAAAATCCAAGGGCGGCGGCAGGGCCAGACGCCCGGCCAGGGCCGCGCAGACGGCGTAGGAGGCCCCAAGTCCCTTGAAAGCCTTGAGGCCGAAACGCCCGGATTCGTCCTTGAGAAAGATCCCATCGAGGCCCAGGGCCCGTGCCAGGGACCCGAGGGAAACCAGGGGTGTCGGGCGATAGGCGGGCAGGGTGCGATGGAATTGCCGGACGGCGCGCACCGCCTCCGGCGCCGCCCAGGCCGTGTCGGGCGCCACCGCAGGCGGGCGCCGGGCGCGCGGATTGCAAAAGAGTTCCATTCCGTGGGGCGATGTCATGAGATTGGCGCTTTTACGATCGCCGGAGGTGCCGCACACAGGGCAGTTCGAGGCTGGCGGCATCGATAAGCCATTTGCCG
>JAVVFK010000402.1:0-1452 GCA_032251015.1 Elusimicrobiales bacterium | reverse complement strand
AGTATATCAAAGAGCGAGGACAGCGGATGCTATCCATCTACCGGCTTACGCCCGTAGAATTCCGGCGGTATATTAAATATACTGTCCCCGGATTATGACTGCGGCTCGCAGGACTGGCGGTGCTTTTCGAGCTCCGCCAGAATCTCCTCGCCGTAGGAAGTTATCTTGCGCTTGGTAAGACCTTTGACCTTGGAGAGAGCCTCCAGGGTCTGGGGGTCGGTCTGAGCTATGCGCTCGAGCATATCGTTGTTGAGTATCGATTCGGGCAGCATGCCCCGGACCCCGGCCGCCGCGTTGCGCCAGTTCTTTAGCGCGGCCGCCCGTTTCTTGGAACCCTCGAAATTGCAGCCGGGCTCCGGCCTCTCGCGGCGCTCGCGCTTGGGCGGCTTGTACTCCGGGGCCGCAAGTCCGCGGGAGACCGCGTCCTCCAGCCAATGCCCGTGATGGGAGAGCACGTACTCCGACGCGCCCTTGAAGACCGTCATATCCTTCATCGCCTGTTCCGGGTCGCGGGCAAGGGAACCGAGCAGATCGTCCCCGACCACCTTGAAAGCCGGCCGGTCCAGTTCGCGGGCCCGGCGGTCGCGCTCGGCGAAAAGCTCTTTAAGCACCGCCAGACCGCGAGGGGACAGGCCCCTGGACTGCCGTGAGGAGAAGAACGCGTCGGGGTCGTAGGAGGGGTTGAGGCGCGAGAGCTTCTCGAGCTTCTCAAACTCGTCCTTGATCTCCTCCAGGCGGCCTTTCCTGGCGAGTTCCTTGGCGAATATCTTGCGCAGCCGGTAGAGGTACTTCACGTCCTTGATGGCGTAGTCCAGCATCTCCTGCGTGATCGGCCTGCGTCCCCAGTCGGCCTTCTGGTATTTCTTGTTCAGGTCGACGTTGAAATGTTCCTTTACCAGCGCGTCCAGGCCGCAGCGCTTGAAGCCCAGGTACTTCGACGCTATCATCACGTCGAAGATATTGCGGACCTCGGTGTCGAAAGTGGTCTTGAGCATCTTGATGTCCCACTCGCCGGAGTGGAAGAGCTTCTCGATAGAGGGGTCCTCCAGCATCGGCTTGAGCGGACTGACGTCCACCTTGAGGGAATCGATGACGGCGTCCACGCTCTGCGCGGAGATCTGCACCACGCAAAGACTCTCCCTGTAGGCGTAGAGGCCGTTGGATTCTATGTCTATGGAGAGG
The DNA here is from genome assembly GCA_032251015.1 of Elusimicrobiales bacterium. Lineage (GTDB taxonomy): Bacteria > Elusimicrobiota > Elusimicrobia > Elusimicrobiales > UBA9959 > UBA2231. The sequence continues at coordinate 270 of JAVVFK010000402.1, read as the reverse complement.
TATGGACTCGCTGAAGCTTTCGCGAGGACCTTTTGCAGCGCTTTCTGGTCCTCAACCAGGATGTAACCCATATCCAATATGATAACATTTTAGCCGCCGCTATGCCTCATATCGCCTTCTACAAGCCCTACGGCGCCGTCTCACAGTTCACCCCGGAAGCGGGCCACCGGCCGCTGGCCGCCTTCGGCCTGCCAGTCGGGCGTGGTCATCAGCGGGTCGATAGTGACCGGATAGCTCGCGCCGCTGTCATCGACGACGATACCAAATCCG
>JAVVFK010000401.1:0-1455 GCA_032251015.1 Elusimicrobiales bacterium | reverse complement strand
CCTTGTTGTGTATGCAAACACGATCACCCGCACCGAGACCGACCCCGACACCGGCGAGGACGAGGAACGCGACATCCCGTTTATGAAGGCATACAGCGCCTTCAACGTGGAGCAGATCGAGGACTTGCCCGCCCACTACTACGCCGTGGCCGAGCCCCAGCTTGACCCCGTGGAGCGGATCGAGCGGGCGGAGAGGTTCTTTGCCGCAACACAGGCCGATATCCGGCATGGCGGGAATCAGGCCTATTACGCCGTTGGCACCGACTATGTGCAGATGCCGCCCTTTGAAGCGTTCAAGGACGCGGAATCGTTTTACACGACCCTTGGTCATGAAATTTGCCACTGGACTCGGCACCCGTCCCGGCTGGACCGCAGCGTTGGCCGGGAGCGCTGGGGCGATGAAGGTTACGCCCGCGAGGAACTCACCGCCGAGCTTGGTTCGGCCTTTCTGGCCGCCGACCTTGAGTTGACGCCGGAGCCCCGCGAGGACCACGCCGCTTACCTCGCCTCTTGGCTCAAGGTCTTGCAGAACGACCGCCGGGCGATCTTCACCGCCGCCGCTCACGCGCAGCGCGCCGTGGATTTCCTGCGCAGCTTGCAGCCGCAGGAGAACAAGGCCGCCGATCAGGCCGAGACGCAGGAGCGCGCGGCATGACCTACGCTTGCAGCAGATGCGGCGAGCAATGGGAGCGGCACCCGGTAACACGGGTGCCGTGCCCCGCCTGCCCCGCCGCCGCCGGGCAATGGTGCGTCCGGCCCTCCGGGCACCAGGCCGCCGAGCTTCACGCCGCGCGGGAGCAACTGGCCCTCGATGCCGGGGCGCTTGCCCCCTGCCCTCTCGCACCCGAGTCCGCACCGAAGCCCGACCAGATGGAGCTATTCTGACCTGCCCCGCGCGGGCGGTTCCCGGCCTGTCCGCCGGGAACCGCCCTTCCCTGCCCTTCCGGCAGGGATACGGCCCGCCTGTGCACACGGGCCGTCAAGCCCTGGCGCTTCGCGCCACCCCTTGGCCCCACCCGGCCTGTATGGCGATTGTATATCATATAGGTAGCGTTTAGATGGCGATCAGACGTTATGTGTCTGTCTTTCCGCTATCTAGAAGCGCGGCGCTCCCATCGGTGGCCGGACGCGCCGCTGCCAGATCGGCCTGCCGGGCCGCTTGCCGGTCCCGGATTTGCCTTTCTCGTCCTGATTCCTGGCAGGTTCCTGCCCTGAGGCCGTCCCGTCACTATAGGACGGCTGGCCCTCATGCACCGGCGGCGTGGAGGCCAGCACGCTCGCCCGCGCGCCCTCATCCGACCACGCCAGCCGGGTTATGTCCGTGTAGCCGAGCGCCCGGCGGCGGCGGACAAAGGTTTCTTCGGGTTTCAGGGGATACTTGCCCTCGCTGGCGACCACCCGCAGCTCGACTTCCCCCGCCAGGTTACGCGGGTCCGTCTCGACCTGGGCCACGAT
>JAVVFK010000400.1:0-1471 GCA_032251015.1 Elusimicrobiales bacterium | reverse complement strand
CTGCAATTCTGGCTGGCTGGCTGGCTGCGCGCAGCCAGCCAAGAGCGCCGGCCCGGCCGGACTTGTTCCCGCCTTGCGGGGGCGGAACGGAAGAACACGCCGCGCGGGACGCGTGGCGGAAACCGGCCGGATCAAGTGGTAAACTGTAAGTATCCATAGCACTTCCCCCGCACTGTACTATACAAGCATTATACCCGAAAATCCCGAGACAGCCAAAAAAACGACAGCGGATGCCGTTACAGGAATTTCCAGGCCGGCAGATTTACACTATTCGTAATGGGTCAACATACGCAGGACCTTCACGGTACGCGCGGTTTTGTGGACCTGGTAGACGAGGCGCAGCTTGATGTTGATGCGGCGCGAGTAGGCGCCGGCGAGGTCGCCGACGAGCCTTTCATAGGGCGGCGGGTTCTGGAACGGGTTGACGCTCAGTATGGACAACAACGCGTCCACGCGGCCGCGCAGGCCCGCGGCCTGGATCTTCTTCGCGTCCTTACAGGCGTCCCGCGTGAAAGCAAGCGCCCAGGTTACCATGACAGCTTCTTGGCGCACTTGGAGAGGGGGGCTTTCATGTTCTTGACCAGGGAGTCGCGCATGCCGGGGACCGACAGGAGGTAAAGCGTCTCCTGGATGGCCTCCCAGTCCTCGGCCGAAACGAGGACGGCGGAGGCGCGGCGGCCCTTGATCTGCACCGGGTGGTGCGAGGCAAGGGCGGCGTCTACGAGGTGGAAGAGCTGCGCGCGGGCCTGGCTGGTGGTCAGAGTGGTCATGCGTTTATTGTACCAGATATTGTACCATTAGTCAAGGGCGCCAAAGATACCAAAAGGCATCCGGGGACGCAATACCTATTTCCCTGGAAATAGGTATTGCGTCCCCCTATTATTTATGGAGAGGGTCGGTTTTGTGGTTGAAGCCGATGAACTTTTCGAACATGTCGCGGAAATAGTTGAACAGCGAGGAGAGGTGATCGGCGCGGCCTTCCAGTTCCACGGCCTTCACTTCCAGCCTGGAGAACCTGTCCTGGTCCTTGCCGCGCGCGGCGGCGGCGGAACTGAGAGCTCCCTCCATCTCCCCCAGCTTGCCCGCCAGGTACGAATAGCGGGAATCTATCTCATAGACCTTCCGCAGGGACTTCAGGAACTCGGAATAGCCGCCCTCCAACAGATCCACTTTGGGAACGATGCGGGATAGTTCAGGCAGAGCCCGGGCCAGCGAATCGGCGCGCCCGGCGATGGAAGACAGTTCGAACCTCAGCGCACCAAGTTCCCGTGATATCGGGTCCAGGTCGCTTTTCGCGGCGAAAGGGCCGCCGCCCGCGCCCAATGAACTCACCGCGCTTTCGGCCGCGGCCAGCCGGGCTTCCAGGGACTGCGACTCTCTTTTCCCGGCATCTCCCGCCCTGGCGGCCTGGTCCAGCCTGGCGTAAAGGGCGGAGATTTCAGCCTTCAGCTCTTTTTCGGCGGCTTCGGCC
>JAVVFK010000003.1:0-28220 GCA_032251015.1 Elusimicrobiales bacterium | reverse complement strand
TCGGAATACGGGCGGCGGCCCTATAGACGGAGCGGCCTTCGATTCCCTCCGGCTGCGGGCTATATCGTAAAAACATAAAAGTCAGGATAAAAAGGAGACCGGGACCGGGAAGGTTCCGGAAGTGCCGTTCGCTTTTCACGCGCGCGGCCGCCCAGGAGTTTATTATGACCGACGAAAACAAGAAAGAGGAACAGCCCGTTCAGGGCGAGGACAAAGCCCCGGAAGCCGCCGCTCAGCCCAAAGAGGCAGGAGAGCTGCCGGGTACCTTCAAGTTCATCATCGGCGAGAAGATGGGCATGACCCAGCTTTTCGACGCCGAGGGGAACATCTACTCCGCCTCGGTGGTGAAAGCCGGCCCCTGCCGCGTGGTCTACACCCGCACCCCCGCCCGCGACGGCTACAGCGCCGTCTGCCTGGGCTATGGCCATAAAAAAGACAAGAACACTCCCGCCGCTATGAAAGGCGTGTTCAAGAAGATCGGCGCCAAGCCGATACGCCACCTCAAGGAGTTCCGAGTCGAGAAGGCCGAAGGCGCCGCCGACGGCCAGACCGCGGGCCTCGCCGGCCGCTTCCAGGACGGGGACTGGGTGGACATACAGGGCATCAGCAAGGGTAAGGGTTTCGCCGGCGGCATGAAGCGCCACAATTTCGCGGGCCAGCCCGCCTCCCACGGCGCCTCCGACCGCGAGCGCGCCCCGGGTTCGCTGGCCTCCCGCCGTTCCCTGGGCCGCGTGATGCCCGGCCAGCGCATGGCCGGACACATGGGCCAGGACAAGCTCACGATACACAAGGTGAAGGTCGTCAAGGTCGTGCCGGAGGAGAACCTCATTTTCCTCAACGGCTCGGTCCCAGGTACGGCCGGCACCATGGTCTATATCACCAGGACGGTAAAGAAGACCCCCAAGCCCCCGGCTCCGGCCAAGGGTAAGGCGGCCAAGGCCGCGGGAAAAGCCGCGCCCAAGAAAAAATAAGGAAGAGACATGGAAACTAAACTCCTCAATATAAAGGGACAGGAAATAGGCAAGCAGGACCTGCCCGGTTCCATCTTCTCCGTGAAAGCGGACCCGCACTTCCTCCACGAGGCCGTGCGCTATTACCTCTCGAACAAGCACCGCGGCACCGCCTGCACCAAGACGCGGGGCGAAGTGTCCGGCGGCGGCAAGAAGCCGTGGAAGCAGAAGGGCACCGGCCGCGCCCGCTCGGGAAGCAACCGCTCCCCGGTGTGGCGCAAGGGCGGCATCGTGTTCGGGCCGCGCCCGCATTCCTACAGGCGGGACATGCCGGCCGCCAAGCGCCGCCAGTTCCTCATCGAGGCCCTGTCGGCCCGCTGCGCCGAGGGCGCCGTGGTCGTAATGGATAACTTCGACCTGCAGGACGCCAGGACCAGGTCCCTGAGCGCCGCCTGGAAGGCGCTGCAGGCCAGGAAGACCCTTTTCGTCATGGACAAGCCGGACCGCAATTTCATCGGCGCGGGCCGCAACATCGAGGGCTTCGGCTGGGCCGTGGTCTCCAATCTTAACGCTTACCAGGTCCTCAACGGCGGCACGCTGATCTTTTCGTCCGCGGCGCTGAAGGCACTGGAGAAGAACCTCGGGGAGGGCAAATGACCAGGTACGTCTCCGGGATACTCATATCCCCGATTCTCAGCGAGAAGAGCGTAACGCAGAAGGACGAGGAGAACCGTTATACTTTCCGCGTCGCCGCCTCCGCCAACAAGACCGAGATCCGGAAAGCGATCGAGGAACTGTTCAAGGTGAAGGTCAGCGCCGTCAACACCGTCAGCATGCACGGCAAGTACCACCGCGTCGGCCGCTACGAGGGCCGCAGGGCGGACTGGAAGAAGGCGATAATCACCGTCAAGCAGGGTCAGAAGATAGACGTGACCGACCTGCCTAAATAAGCCGAGGGGAAAAATATGCCATTGAAGACATTCAGACCTTATACCCCGTCCCGCCGGACGATAACGATAAGCGATTACTCCGACATCACCAAGACCGAGCCGGAGAAGAACCTTACCGTCGGCATGCGCAAGAAGGGCGGCCGCAACAACACCGGCAGGATCATGGTCCGCCACCACGGCGGCGGCCACAAGCGGAGTTTCCGCACCGTAGATTTCAAGCGCGAGAAGTTCGGCGTGCCCGCCCGCGTCGCGGCCATCGAGTACGATCCCAACCGCAACGCCCGCATAGCCCTGCTGTTCTACAAGGACGGCGAAAAGCGCTATATCCCGGCCCCCGTCGGCCTGGGCGTGGGCGACGAGATAGTGAGCGGGCCGCAGTCCCCGATCAAGACCGGCAACGCGCTGCCCATCACCAATATCCCGGACGGCACGTTCATACACGCCATCGAGATGGTGCCCGGCCGCGGCGCGCAGTTCGTGCGCTCCGCCGGCACGCAGGCCCAGCTCATGGCCAAGGAGGGCGATTACGCACTCATCAAGATGCCCTCGGGCGAGCTGCGCAAGGTTCTGCGCGGCTGCATGGCCACCGTCGGCCAGGTCGGCAACATAGAGCACAACACGATAACCTTCGGCAAGGCCGGACGCAAGCGCCACCTCGGCATACGCCCGACCGTGCGCGGCGGCGCGATGAACGCTGTCGACCATCCGCTGGGCGGCGGCCGCGGCCGCTCCAAGGGCAATAACGTCCCCCGCTCGCCGTGGAACCAGCCGTCCCGCGGCTTCAAGACCCGGACCAAGTCCAAGATCTGGGGCTGGATGATAGTGCAGGACAGGCGCAAGTCCAAGTCCGAGATCTAAGAGCTAAGGAGAATCTTAAATGAGCAGATCGTCAAAAAAGGGTCCTTACGTGGACCAGAAGCTCCTGGAGAAAGTCCAGAAGATGACCCAGTCCGGCGAGAAGAAGCCGATCAAGACCTGGGCCAGGGCCTGCACCATACCCCCGGAATTCGTGGGACACAATTTCATGGTGCACAACGGCCGGAAGTTCCTGCCCGTCTACGTGACGGAGCGCATGGTCGGCCATAAGCTGGGAGAATTCTCTTTCACCCGGATCTTCAAGGGCCACGGTTCTTCCCATACCAAGGAAGCGACGGCCCTCACCTGAGGCTAAGGGACGCCATGCCGAATGGTGTCCCTAACGGAGAAAAAATATGGACGCAAAGTGCTACGTTAAATACCAGAGGTACGGCCGCCGCAAGGTGGCCCAGGTCATCGACCAGATAAGGGGCAAATCCCTCTACGAGGCCGAGCAGATACTCAACAACCTGCCGATGCGCTGCACCGAAGTGCTGCAGAAGGCGGTCAAGTCGGCCGGGGCCAACCTTTCCGTGAAGCTCGGCCGCAAGGTGGACCTCAGGACCATCTGGGTCAAAGAGGCTTTCGCCAACCAGGGCCCGACGAAGTTCCTGCGCAGGATGCAGCCGGGGCCGCAGGGCCGCGCGATGCCGTTCAAGCGCAAGATGTGCCATATAACGATGACCGTAAGCGACAGCAAGGAGGCGAGCAGGTAAGCGCCCGCGCTTCACCTGTCAAACATTATGGGTCAAAAGATCAATCCCAAGGGTTTAAGGCTGGGCTACATCCAGGACTGGCAGTCCCGGTGGTTCGCGCCGAAAAATATGCCGGAACTTATCGGCGAGGACTTCGAGATCCGCAACCTCGTGCGCGGACGCTTTCATCTCGCCTCCGTGTCCTGGGTGGATATAGAGCGCGCCGGCTCGTACCTTAAGCTCACCATCCACACCGCCCGCCCCGGCGTGGTCATCGGCCGCCGCGGCGCCGACATAGAGAACCTCAAGAACGACGTGGAGAAGATCACCGGGCGCAAGGTCTTCATCAACGTCGCCGAGATAAAGATACCGGAGATGGACCCCAGGCTGGTAGGCCAGTCCATCGCCCAACAGCTCGAGAAGCGCGTTTCCTATAAGAAGGCGATCAAGCGCTCGATGGAGCGGACGCTGGCCTCCGGCGCCAAGGGCGTCAAGATTATGGTCGGCGGCCGCCTGGGCGGCTCCGAAATAGCGCGCCGGGAGTGGTTCCGTAAGGGCCGCGTGCCGCTTCAGACCCTTTCCGCCGACATCGACTACGGCCTCACCGAGGCCCATACCACGATGGGCAAGATAGGCATCAAGGTGTGGATCTTCAAGAAACTTTTCTTCGCCAAGACCCCCAAGGACCTGATGGAGCAGCTCAAGAAGCTGGAGGCCGACACGGTCGTCCAGCGCGATCCGCAGGCGCCGGAAGAGGCCAAAGGAGCTTAATATGCTGATGCCCAAGCGCGTCAAGTACCGGAAAACCCATTCCGCCCCCAGGATAAAGGGCAAGACCAAGGGCGGCGCCACGCTGCACCTCGGCGACTACGGGATGAAGGCTATGGAGCCCAAGTGGATAACGGCCCGCCAGATAGAGGCGTGCCGCGTCACGATCAGCCGTTTCATGAAGAAGAAGGGGAAGCTCTGGATCCGCATCTTCCCCGACAAGGCCGTGACCAAGCACCCCGCCGAGACCCGCATGGGTAAGGGAAAGGGCGCCCCGGACCACTGGGTGGCCGTGGTGAAGCCCGGCAGGATAATGTTCGAACTCGAGGGCCTGGACCTCGCCACCGCGAAAGAAGCCATGGAGCGCGCGTCCGCCAAGCTGCCGATACGCACCAAGTTCATCGCCAGGGAAAACTAATTCCGGAGAACAAACATGAAAAGCAAGGACAGGGAAAACCTCAGGAACATGGCCCCGGAAGAGCTGGCGACACAGCTCCGGGAGCTGGATAAGAAAATGTTCCAGATGAAGTTCAAGCGGACCACCGCCCCGCTCGAGAACCCGCTGGAGATCCGCGCGCTGCGCCGCAAGGCCGCGGTGATACGGACCTTCCTCGGGCAGAAAGAAGCGGCGAAAAAGCTTTCGGAGGCTGCGAAGAAATGACCGAAAATACCGATACCAGGAACAACAGGAAATCCATCCGCGGCGTGGTCGTCTCGGACAGGATGGAGAAGACCCGCGTCATAAGCGTCGAGCGCGTTTTCAGGCACGCCACTTACGGGAAGACGGTCCGCCGCTCTTCCAGGTTCTACGCTCACGACGAGGGCAACGAGTCGAAGTCGGGCGATCTGGTCGAGATAGTCAGCACCAGGCCGATGTCGCGCCTTAAACGCTGGCGCGTGGCCCGCATCCTTCAGAAGGCCGCCCAGTAAGCGGCACGGGAGAATAAGGCATGATACAGCTAAGATCCATCCTTAACGTGGCCGACAACTCCGGGGCCAGGAAGCTTCAGTGCTTCAAGGTACTCGGCGGCAGCACCAGGCGCTACGCCTTCCTCGGCGACGTCGTGGTCTGCTCGGTGAGGGACGCCATGCCTCACGGGGCCATAAAGAAAGGCGAGGTCGTCAGGGCCGTCGTCGTCAGGACGCGCAAGGAGTCCCGCCGCAAGGACGGCTCCTATATCCGCTTCGACGAGAACGCCGTCTGCGTGATCGACGAGAACGGGGAGCCCAAGGGAACCCGCGTGTTCGGACCGGTGGCCAGGGAACTGCGCGGGAGGAATTTCCTCAAGATAGTCTCCCTCGCCCCCGAAGTGATCTGAGGAGCGATTTAAACTATGAAACTCAAAAAGAAAGACATGGTCGTGGTCCTGGCGGGCCGGGACAAGGGCAAGAAAGGTGAGATCAAGGAGATCAACCCCGGCAAGGGACTGGTCACCGTGACCGGTATCAACATGGTCTCCAAGCACGCCAAGCCCTCCAAGAACAAGCCCGGCGGTATACACAAGATGGAGGCCCCTATGCCGGCCTCTAAGGTTCAGCTGCTCTGCTCCAAGTGCGGCAAACCGTCCAGGCCGAAGATAACCGTCGCCCAGAGCGGCGACAAGCTGCGCGCCTGCAGGAAATGCGGCGAAGCGATAATATAAGGGGTACCGCAGGATGAACAAGGAAAACACTAACGAGAAGGGCGGTCAGGCCGCCCCCAAGGATTATAAGCCCAGGCTCCGGTCGGCCTACGACACCACCGTGGCCCCGGCCCTGGTCAAACAGCTCGGCCTTCCCTCCACGATGGCCGCGCCCAGGCTGACCAAGATCGTCATCAACATGGGCGTTACCGAGGCCAAGGAGAACGCGCAGGCCATCGACCAGGCCAAGGAAGATCTGGCGCTCATCGCCGGACAGGCCCCGCAGGTCCGCAAGGCCAAGAAGTCGATCTCCAACTTCAAGCTGCGCGAGGGCATGCCGATAGGCGTGCGCGTGACGCTGCGAGGCGCCCGCATGTACGAGTTCCTCGACCGCTTCGTCTCGATAGCGGTCCCTCGTATCCGCGACTTCCAGGGTTTCGATTCCAGGATCTTCGACGGCCGCGGCAACATGAACATCGGCCTCAAGGAACATCACATCTTCCCCGAGATAAGCATGGAGAAGTCGCCCAAGGCCTGGGGAATGAACATCACTTTCGTGACCACCGCCGGCGAGGATTCGCGCGGCAAGGCGCTGCTCGAGAACATGGGCATGCCTTTCAAGAAGGCCAAAGAGCAGAAGGCTTAAAGGCTTAAGGAGAAAAGAACTTTATGGCTACATACGCTTGGATGGCTAAAATGCGCAAGCCGCAGAAGTTTTCCACCCGGTTCCGCAACCGCTGCCAGGTCTGCGGCAGGCCGCGCGCCTATTACCGCGATTTCGGTCTCTGCCGCATCTGTTTGCGCAAGATGGCCCACGAGGGTCTCATCCCGGGCTTGAGGAAGTCCAGCTGGTAAGCGGACGCAATAATTTATAAGAGGTGAACCATGGATCCTATATCCGACATGCTCAGCACTATGCGGAACGCGGTGGCCAAGAAGAAGGAGCGCGTTGACGTGCCCTTCTCCGGCGTTAAGATGAACATAGCCAAGGTCCTCAAGGACGAAGGCTTCGTCTCCGGCTACAAGATGATGAAGAACGAGTCCGCGAAGACCCCCGACAAGAGGGGCTTCATCCGGATAACGCTGAAGTACACGCAGGACAAGCGTCCCGTCATCACCGGCCTCAAACGCGTCTCCAGGCCCGGCCTGCGCGTCTACAGGCCCCACGACGAGATCCCGCGCGTCCGCGAGGCTTTCGGCGTGACCATCCTTTCGACCTCCCGCGGCCTGCTTACCGGCACGGAAGCCCGCAAGCAGAAGGTCGGCGGCGAAGTCCTGTGCCAGGTCTGGTGACCGGGCGCGCGAGCAACCTGATTTAAAAGGGGAAAGACATGAGCAGAATTGGAAAAAAACCGATAGCCCTGCCGGACAAGGTCAAGGCGAGACTGGAGAACAGGACCGTCCTGGTCGAGGGTCCGCTCGGCAAGCTTTCTTACTCGCTGCCCGAGGGCATCAACGCCGAGATCAAGGATTCTACGCTCACCGTGAGCATCGCCCCGGGCGCTTCCGGCAAGGGAGCTCTCTTCGGCACCGCCAGGGCCAGGATAAACGGAATGGTCCTGGGCGTGGCCACGGGTTTTACCAAGGTCCTCGAGATCACCGGCGTGGGTTTCAAGGGCGCCGTGGAGGGAAACCGCGTCACGCTGCAGCTGGGTTTTTCCCACCCCGTGGTGGTGGACATTCCGCAGGGAGTCAAGATGAGCTTCGATCCCAAGCAGACCGTGCTCACTATCTCCGGCTACGATAAGGAACGGGTGGGCAATATCGCCTCCCAGATCAAGCGGATAAAGAAGACCGAGCCCTACAAGGGCACCGGCATCAAATACCAGGGCGAGCACGTCATCCGCAAGGCCGGCAAGACCGCCGCGGGCGCCGGCGCCAAGAAATAAACCAAGGACGGCACTATGATAAGCAAACAGGAAAAATACCAGATACGCAGCGCGAGGACCCGCCGCAAACTCTCGGAGCACAGCGTGGTCAGGCCGCGCCTGAGCGTCTTCCGCAGCACGCGGTATATCTACGCCCAGGTCATAGACGACGCGCAGGGCAAAACGGTGGCCGCCGCTTCCAGCGTGGAGAAGGAAGTCAGGACCAAGGGCAAGAACCTCGAGACGGCCAAGACCGTCGGGACCCTGGTCGCCAAGCGCGCCCTTGACAAGGGCGTCAAGGAAGTCTGCTTCGACAGGGGCGGCCACATATACCACGGGCGCATCAAGGCCCTCGCCGAAGCCGCCCGCGAAGCCGGGCTGAAATTCTGATCCCCTGGAGATAAAATGATCCTCAAGAACGCCAAGAAGATGAAGGAAGACAAGGAGATCACCGCCGACTCCAAGCTCAACAAGACCGAGGTCGAGAGCCTGGAGCTGGAGGTCCCCAAGTACGAGGAGCGGACGGCCGTCGTCACCATCAACCGCGTCACCAAGGTCGTCAAGGGCGGCAAGCGCTTCTCCTTCAACGCCCTCGTCGTGGTCGGCGACAACAACGGCGGCGTCGGCGCCTCCATGGGCAAGTCCAACGAGGTGCAGGGCGCCATACAGAAGGCCACCGCCGGCGCCCGCAAGGAAATGGTCCATTTCCCGATCAAGGACATGAGCATCCCGCACGAGATCGAAGGCCATTTCGGCGCCGGTCACGTCTGGATGAAGCCCGCCGTCAAGGGTACCGGCCTCATCGCCGGCGGCGGCGTGCGCGCCGTGCTGGAAGTCTGCGGCATCAAGAACATACTTACCAAGAACCTGGGCTCGCGCAACGCCTTCAACAGCGTTTACGCCACCCTCGACGCTCTTTCCAGGCTCAGGAGCCGGGAAGAGGTCGCCAAGCTCAGGGGGGAGAAATAACATGGCTTTGCACAATCTCAAACCCAAGCCGGGCTCGACCCACAAGAAAAAGCGCCTCGGCACCGGCCAGGGTTCCGGCCACGGCCAGACGTCCACGAAAGGTCAGAAAGGACAGAATTCCACCGCCGGCGGCTCCAAGCCGCACGGCTTCGAAGGCGGGCAGACGCCACTGCTGAGGCGCATCCCCAAGATGGGCTTCAACAACGTCAAGTTCCGCATCGAGTACGCCTGGGTCAACGTCTCCTCGCTGGAGAAGTACTGCGAGACCGGCTCCGAGGTGAGTCCCGAGACACTCAGGAAGAGCGGCCTGATCAAGACCTCTCTCCCCGTGAAAGTTCTCGGGGACGGCGAGCTGAAGAAGAAGCTCAGCGTCAGCGCCCACTCGTTCTCCAAATCGGCCAAGGAGAAGATAGAGAAAGCGGGCGGCAAGACCGTTCTTATCGAAGCCAAGGCCTGAGGCAGTTACTTCCCCGTCGCCCGGTCCCGGAGGCCGGGCGGCGGGAGGTTTTTTCAAAGCGGATATCCCCGCGGACGGGCCCGACCGCCCCCGCGCTACGGAGATGACGAATGCAGCAGATTACCGACATATTCAAGATAGAAGACCTTAAGCGCCGCATTATTTTCGTCGTCCTGGCCCTGGCCGCCTACCGGCTTGGCGCCGTTATCCCGATACCGAGCATCAACACCCAGGCCCTGCAGGCGCTCTTCGAGGCCAACAAGGGCAGCCTGCTCGGCTTCCTGGATATTTTCTCCGGCGGCGCGCTCGGCCGCTTCTCCATACTCTCGCTGGGCGTCATGCCCTATATCAACGCCTCCATTATCATGAGCCTGGTGCAGGGCGCGCACGTCTTCCCGCTGCTGGACCGGCTCCAGAAGGAAGGCGAGAGCGGCCGCAAGAAGATTACCCAGATCACCCGCGTCTTCACGCTTTTCCTGGCCGCCTTCCAGTCGCTGGGCCTGACGCTGGCCCTGAACAACATTCCCACGCCCGGCAACATCCCGGTCATCCCCAACCCGACCGCCGCTTTCTATTTCGTGACCGTGCTTACCCTGACCACCGGTACCATCTTCGTGATGTGGCTCGGCGAACAGATCACCGAGCGCGGCATCGGCAACGGCATCTCGCTGATCATCTTCGCCGGCATCGTGGAGGGTCTGCCCTCGGCCATAAAGAACATGATCTCGCTGGTCCAGGCCGAGGAAATGAGCCTGCTGACGGCCATCCTTATACTCTCCCTGGTGGCCATCGTCACGGCTCTGGTCGTCTGGGTGCAGACCGCGCAGCGCAAGATCCCTATACAGTACGCCCAGCGCCAGGTGGGCCGAAAGATGTACGGCGGCAGCACCGCCTTCCTGCCGCTTAAAGTTGACCAGAGCGGCGTCATCGCGGTCATCTTCGCCGTTTCGCTGTTGAGCGTCCCCTATACCATAGTCAGCTTCAACCCCCAGGCCCCCTGGGCCGCCAAGGTGATGGCGCTGATGAGCCACACCAACCCGCTCTACCAGCTGGCCTACGTGGCGCTGATCGTCTTCTTCTGCTACTTCTATAATTCCGTCAGCATCAACCCCAAGGACCTGGCGGAGAACATGAAGAAATGGGGCGGTTTCATCCCGGGCATACGCCCCGGAGAGCCGACCGCCAACCATATCGAGTGGGTGCTCAACCGCATAACGCTGGGCGGCGCGCTGTTCGTGGCGGCCATAGCCGTGCTGCCCGACTACCTGCGGGCCAAGTTCAACGTGCCGTTCTATTTCGGCGGCACCTCGCTGCTGATCGTCGTCGGCGTGGGCCTGGACACGATAGCCCAGATGGAGGCCCACCTGCTGATGCGCAACTACGAGGGCTTCTATAAGAATTCCAAGATAAAAGGCCGCTGGTTCAACGTAGGGGGCTGAAGAAAATGAACGTAATACTCCTCGGGTTCCCGGGTTCCGGGAAAGGCACGCAGGCCAAGGCCGTGGCGGAGAAACTGGGCATGCTCCATTTCTCCACCGGCGACATCTTCCGCGAGGAGATAGCCAAGAAGACCGAGCTGGGCGAAAAGGTCCAGTCCTACCTGGCTTCCGGCCGCCTGGTCCCCGACGACGTGGTGATAGAGGTCATCAAATCGCGCGTGACCGCCGCCGGCAAGGGGATCCTGTTCGACGGGTTCCCCCGGACGGTCGAGCAGGCCCAGGCCCTTGACGATTTTTTCGAGGCGAGGGGGGAGAAGATAGACTCGGTCGTCTTCCTGGCCGTTCCCGAACAGGAAGTGGTGAACAGGCTGACCTCGCGGCGCACCTGCTCCAAGTGCGGCAGGATCTACAATCTCGACAGGAATCCGCCCGCGGCCGAGGGCAAGTGCGACGACTGCGGTTCCCCGCTGACCGCGCGCGAGGACGACAAGCCGGAAGTGGTCGCCAAGCGGCTGATGGTCTATAAGGACCTGACCGAGCCCCTCATTTCTTATTACCGCGGCAACGGCGTTTTCCAGGAGGTTCCCGGCGACCTGGAGCCTTCGGCCGTTACCGAAGCACTTCTCTCCGCCCTGACCGGCAAGGCGGCCTGAGGCTGCCGGATGGTCGAGATAAAGTCGGCCGGTGAGCTGGAGAAAATGCGGAAGGCGTCGGCCATAGTGGCCGAAGTCCTCGTTCTTTTAAAAGACATGGTCAAGCCCGGCGCGGCGACCTCCGAACTTAACGCTTTCGCCGAAAAGGAGATACGCGCGCGGGGAGGAGAGCCGGCTTTTCTGGGCTACCGCGGCTACCCGGCCACGCTCTGCGTCTCCATCAACGAAGAGGTCGTTCACGGCATTCCCTCCCCATCTAGGAAGATCGCCGGGGGGGACATAGTCAGCCTCGACCTCGGCTGCGTCTGGAAAAATTACTACGGCGACGCCGCGCTGACGGTGGCCGCCGGGAAGATCTCTAAAGAAGCCGCCGGTCTTATGGCCGTGACCGAGCAGTGCCTCGTCGAGGCGCTAAGGCAGGTCCGGGACGGCGCCAGGCTGGGCGACGTCTGCCACGCCGTGGAACGCTGCGCCGGCGCGGCCGGGTTCTCGGTGGTCCGGGAATTCACCGGGCATGGAATAGGCCGGAGACTGCACGAGGACCCGTCCATCCCTAATTACGGGAGGCCGGGGTCCGGGATCATTCTCAGGGAAGGCATGACGCTGGCCATCGAGCCGATGATCTGCGCCGGCGGGCCGGGAGTGGAAGTCAAGAGCGACGGGTGGACCGCCGTGACCCGGGACGGGTCGCTTTCGGCCCACTTCGAGCACACGGTATACGTTAAGCAGGGAGGATGCGAGATTCTCAGCGCGGGACCGGGCGGGACGGTCTGGGCCCATATTTAGTACAATATAAAAGATATGCCGGATAACCAGAAAATAGAATTGGAGGGCATCGTAAAAGAATCGCTGCCCAACGCCACCTTCAGGGTGGAGATAGCGCCGGGGAAAATAATATTGGGTTTTATATCGGGCAAGATGCGGATCCATCATATCAAGATCCTGCCCGGGGACAAGGTGAAGCTGGAGCTTTCCCCCTACGACCTTACCAAGGGCCGCATAGTTTACAGGGAGAAATAACGGTTTTTTTGAGAGGTACACGATGAAAGTAAGAGCGAGCGTAAAACCGATCTGCATCAAATGCAAGGTCATTAAGCGCAAGGGCGTAGTGCGCGTTATCTGCACCGACCCCCGCCACAAGCAGAGGCAGGGCTGATACGGCGCGCGGCGCAAGCCGGGGGCATCAGCCCGACGGCCCGCGCTCAGCGGTTTAAGCACAGAACCAAGGAGAAGTTATGGCACGAATAGCTGGAATAGATCTGCCGAGGGAAAAAAGGGTCGACGCGGCCCTCGCCTACGTTTACGGAATAGGCCGCCCCATGGCGAAGAAAATACTGGAGTCCTTCAAAGGGCAGATAGACCCGACCACCAGGGTGAAGAACCTTACCGAAGACCAGGTCGGCATGCTGAACTCTTTTATTTCCAAGGAATACAAGGTCGAGGGCGAGCTGCGCCGCGAAGTGAACGCCAACATAAAGCGCTTCGTGGAGATCAACAGCTATAAGGGCTACCGCCACCGCCGCAACCTTCCCGTGCGCGGACAGCGCACCAAGACCAACGGCAGGACCCGTCGCGGCCGCCGCAGAACCGTCGGCTCGGCCTCCAAGGCCGCGGCCGCCCCGGGCGCCAGGTAAGCAGGAGGACTTTGAACTATGAACGATAATCCCGAACGCAAAGAAGAGACCAAGCCCGCGCCGGCCGCCGGCGCGCCAAGGCCGGCCCCTGCCGGCAAGCCGCAGGTGCGGCGCCGCCACGGCGGTCCCGTGACCTTCGGCAGGGTCTATATAACCTGCTCTTTCAACAACACGATCATAACGATCACCGACGAGAAAGGCGGGGCCGTTTCCTGGTCCACCGCCGGCTCCAACGGTTTCCGCGGCACCAAGAAGGGCACGCCCTTCGCCGCCCAGATAACCGCCTCGAAGGCCGCCTCCAAGGCGGTCGAATACGGCATGCGCCAGGCCATGGTATTCGTCAGCGGCCCCGGCCCCGGGCGCGAGACCGCGGTGCGCGCCGTCGCGGCCTCCGGCATACACGTCGTCTCCATCAAGGACGTCACGCCGATACCGCACAACGGCTGCAGGCCCCCGAAGGCCCGCCGCGTCTAAACAGAACAGGTAAAAAAGGAGAAATTTGAAATGTCACGCTATACTGGTCCCAGCTGCAAAAGGTGCCGCAAGAAGGACACCAAGATGTTCCTCAAGGGCTCCAAGTGCCTAACCAACTGCGTAGTCGACCGCGAGAAAGCGGCCGAGAAAGGACGCAAGTTCGGCGGTAAGTTCAAGCCCAAGATGTCCGACTACGGCAAGCATCTCAAGGAGAAGCAGATAGCCCGCTTCTCCGCGCAGATCACCGAGGCGCAGTTCCGCCGCTTCTTCGCCAAGGCCTCTAAAGAGAAGGGCCAGACCGGCATCGCTCTGCTGAGGATGCTGGAGACCCGGCTGGACAGCATAGTCCGCAGGCTCGGCTTCGCCGCCTCCCTCAAGGCTTCCCGCCAGCTGGTCAATCACGGGCACGTAAAGGTCAACCACAAGACCGTCACTATCCCGTCCGCCCTGGTCAAGCCCGGCGACAGCGTTTCTATAGCGCCCAAAACGGCGGAAACCGTGCTCGTCAGGCAGGGCCTCGAGAGCGCGGACAATTCCAACTCCAGGCCCAGTTTCCTCGCCTACGACGCCGCGTCGCTGACGGGCAAACTGCTGCGCTGGCCCGACAGGGCGGAGATGTCCATAGGTGTGGACGAACAGCTCATCGTCGAATTCTACTCCAAGTAAGGAACCCGGAGGCTTTTACAAATGACCCAGACTTTCGCCAAGGAACTGATAATACCGGAAGCCCTCAAGACCGAGGGCGAGGCCGGAGCCTACTCCAAGTTCATAGCCGAACCCTACGAGCGCGGCTATGGGCACACGGTAGGAAACTCGCTGCGCAGGATACTGCTCTCGAGCCTGGAGGGAGCGGCCGTGGTGGCCGTCCGCATCCGCGGCGCCCGCCACGAGTACTCCGCCATCAACGGCGTGCATGAGGACGTGATAAACATACTGCTCAACCTTAAGAAGCTGCGCGTCCGCCTCGCCTCCGAGACCCCCGAGACCGTTCTGATAACCGTTACGGGCAAGCGCCAGGTCAAGGCCGCGGACATCAAGACCAGCGCCAACGTAGAGATCATCAACAAGGACCTCGTGATCTGCAGCCTCGAGGCGGGTACGACCTTCGAGGCCGAACTCGAGATCGCCAGGGGCTCCGGCTACCTGACCGCCGAGGAGGTCCGCGAGAGGATGAATCTGCCCGCGGACTTCATCCCCATGGACGCGCTGTTCTCCCCCGTGCAGAAAGTACATTACAACGTGGAGAACGCCCGCGTGGGCCAGCGCACCGACTACGACAAGCTCGTGCTCGAGGTATGGACCGACGGCACCCTGTCCCCGTCCGACGCCGTGAACAGGGCCACCTCCCTGCTGCGCCGTTCGATTACGCCGTTCCTGCCCGCCGAAGAGGCGCAGGCGGGCCGCGCCGAGGCCAAGCCGCAGGAAGCGGGCGCCGAGGGGCAGACCGGCGACAAGATCGACCAGGGAGTGGAGATGATAGAACTCTCCTCCCGCGCGTCCAACTGCCTGAAGGTCGCGGGCATCCGCACCATCCGCGAACTCGTCGGGAAGTCCCCCGAGGACCTGCTCGCCGTAAAGAACTTCGGCCAGAAATCGCTCGACGAGATACAGGAGAAGCTGGAAGGCATGGGCCTCTCGCTGGGCTCCAAAAAATCCGAGGAGT
This sequence comes from Elusimicrobiales bacterium, assembly GCA_032251015.1. Lineage (GTDB taxonomy): Bacteria > Elusimicrobiota > Elusimicrobia > Elusimicrobiales > UBA9959 > UBA2231. The sequence goes on along the minus strand of JAVVFK010000003.1, from coordinate 13,223 downwards.
AAGCTATGATAAAGAACCTGGGAGCAAGGAAACTTTCCAAGACCGGCTCGCACCGGCGCGCGATGTTCTCCAACATGATCTCCAGCCTCCTGATGCACGAGAAGGTCACCACCACCGTGCCCAAGGCTAAGGAGCTCAAGCGCTTCGCCGAGAAGGTCATCACCGCGGCCAAGAAAGGCAACCGGACCTCCGTCCGCAGTTCGCTGCGCGGCAACCGCCAGGCCTGCGATAAGGTCCTGGAGACCATCGCCCCGCGCTACAAGGAGCGCAACGGCGGTTATACCAGGATACTCAAACTGGGCCCGCGGCGCGGCGACGCGACCGAGATGGCCCTGGTGAAACTGGTTCAATAAAATGTTCGACTACATCTTCAGCCTGTTCTCAAACGACATCGGGATAGACCTCGGCACGGCCAACACGCTCGTCTACGTGAAGGGCAAGGGCATCGTGCTGCGGGAACCTTCCGTGGTCGCCAGCGACAAGAACAAGCGGAGGGTGCTCGCCGTCGGCAGCGAGGCCAAGCTGATGCTGGGCCGTACACCGTCCAACATAGTCGCCGTGCGCCCGCTGCGCAACGGCGTCATAGCGGATTTCGAGTCCACGCAGGAGATGATCAAGTATTTCATCAGGAAGGTCCACAACAGGCGCAGCCTCCTGCATCCGCGCATAGTGATAGGCATCCCCTCGGGGATCACCGAGGTGGAGAAGCGCGCCGTACAGGAGTCGGCCGAACAGGCCGGCGCCAGGGAAGTGCACCTGATCGAGGAGCCGATGGCGGCCGCGATAGGGTCGGACCTGCCCGTCTCGGAGCCGCACGCCAGCATGATCTGCGATATCGGCGGCGGCACCACCGAGGTCGCGGTCATCTCGCTCGGCGGCATGGTCGTGGCCAAGTCCCTGGACGTGGCCGGCGACGAGATGGACGACTGCATCGTGCAGTACTTCAGGCGCAAGCACAACCTGATAATCGGCGAGACCACCGCCGAGGACGTAAAGATTCAAATAGGATCGGTTTTTCCCTTAAAAGAAGAGAAGACTATCGAAGTAAAGGGCCGGGACCAGGCGAAAGGCCTGCCGAAGACGATACTCGTCACCTCGGAGGAGATACGCCAGGCCCTGATGGAGCCCGTTCAGCTGATAGTTGACGTCATCAAGCAGGTGCTCGAAGAGACCCCGCCGGAGCTTTCCTCGGACCTCGTGGACCGGGGCATGGTGCTCGCCGGCGGCGGATCGCTTCTCAGGGGCTTTCCTGAGCTCATACGCCAGGAAACCGAGTTGCCTGTTCACAGGGCGGCCGATCCGTTAAGTTGCGTTGCTTTGGGATGCGGTAAGTATCTCGAAGAACTCGACAGGATTCAGCAGCGGCCCGAATTCCTGAAATCATACCGGCAGGACTGACCCTCCGGGGCGTCCCCCGCGAGGCGGGGGAAAGTCCGTTTTCAGGCTTCGGGCCCTACAAGGAGGAGCCCGGATGAACAGGGAAAAAGACCTTGCCAATTACTCGCTGGCTTTTTTCGCCGTTATTTCCTTCCTTCTCCTCGTTTTTCCCTCCACGCCCCTGGTCCATTCCGCCCGGCTGCTTTTCGGGTACTCCCTTTACCCGGTCCTCCAGGGTTCCCGCCTGGATTACAGGCTGCGCAACGTCCCGGAGAACGTGGCTAGGCTGGTCCGCACCGACCAGGAGAACCTCCGGCTGAAGGCCGAGCTGGCCGAGGCCGAGCTCGCCGACGGACGCGCCGCCCGCCTCGAGGCCGAGAACGAACGGCTCGCGGCCATGCTCTCCCTCTCCCGGGACGATCGCTGGCGCGGCGCCTGGGCCCGCGTAATCTCCAAATCCCCGCGCGACTGGTTCGGCACCGTCTTTATCGACAAGGGCTCGGAGCACGGCGTGCGCACCCACGCCACGGTGCTGGCCCTCGCCGGCGGCCGCCCCGTGCTGGCCGGCCGCGTCTTCGAGGTGTATCCCGATTTTTCCAAGGTAATGCTGGTCACCAGCGAGCTGTCCTCCGTCATATGCCGCCTGAAGGGTTCCGGCCATGAGGGGATGCTGGAGGGCCGCGGTTCCAGGCTGCTGCGCCTGGGCTACCTGCAGGAAAAAGCCGCGCCCCGGCCGGGGGACGAGATCGTCACCTCCGTCGGGGGACTGCTTTTCCCCCCGGGCATCCCGGTGGCGACCGTCTCCGGGCCGGGCGTGCGCGACGCTTCCATGAACCTCTTCAACGCCGAGGCCGAGCCCGCCGTCGAGCCGGATTCGCTCCAGGAGGTCTACGTGGTGAACAGGGACTTCCCGGCCGGGATACGCCAGTATTCGGAGGAGGCCCCGTGACCTTCCTCAAAGACGCCGCTTTCTTCCTGGTCCTGTCCACGGCCCACTGGTGGCTGCACTGGTCGTTCCCCATGGGGGGGCTCGCTCCCAATCTCCTTTTCGCCGGCGCCCTCTCTTACGCCGTGATCGGCGGACCGGTGCGCGGCATAGCGTGGCCTTTCCTTTTCGGACTTTACGCCGACGTTCTCGGCGCCGGGCTCGCCGGGTCCTGGGCTCTGATCTACACGCTGATCGGTTATGTCGTGCAGGTGATAAAGCGTCATTTCGACCTTGACAGCCCGTTCTCCCAGTCGGCGGCCGCGCTCGTGCTGTCCCTGCTGTCGCTGATCGCCTACCAGTCCGCTTACCTGATAGTCGGGGGACTCTCTCCCCTGCCTCTCCGGGCCATGCTGCTCGAACCGCTCATAAGCGCGCTGGCGGTGCCGCTGGTATTCGCCGCGGTCCGCCGCGCGTGCGGGAGACCCCGCCGGTGAGGGCCCCTATCGCCGCCCCTGAAAGGCTCGAGATACTCTGGACTCTGGCCTGGGCCGCGGGCCTGCTTTTCCTGCTCAGGTTCGTCGGCATACAGGTGCTGCAGCACGCCCACTACATGGAACTGGCCGAGAAGAACCGCACCCAGGTCATAGCGCAGAGCGCTCCCAGGGGCCTCATCATATCCAGCGACGGGAAACTCATCGCCACCAGTAAACCCTCGTTCAGCCTGGTCTATTTCCCGGGCTCCAAGGTCCCCCCGTCATACGCCGAGCGTCTCGCCGCGGCCCTGGCTGCCCCCCTGGGGATGAAGGAAGAAGAGTTGAAGAATTCTTTGCGGCGCGCGGTCACGCGCGAGACGCCCGCCCGCCTCGCCGAGAATCTCTCGGTCTCGGCCATGTTCGCCATTTCCGAGCTCAAGAACATCTACAGCGGCATAGACGTGATAACCGAGGCGCGGCGTCATTATCCTTTCGGCGCCTACCTCAGCCACATGGTCGGCTACATGGGCAAGATGGACTCGAGGGAGTGGGCGAGGTACGGCGCCCTGGGCGGCTACGGCTTCGATTCCAGGGTCGGCAAGGCGGGGCTCGAGAAGATGTACGAGAGGGAACTGCGCGGAAGGGCCGGCGGTATATTCATGGAAGTGGATTCCCGCGGGCGCCTTTCCCGGATACTCGAGAGCCGCAAGTGGGTGCAGGGTGCGGACATACGCCTTACCGTGGATTCCGCGGTGCAGTCGGCCGCGGAGGAAGGTCTTAATAATTCGCTGAGCGGCCGCGGCGCCGTGGTCGCCCTGGACCCGAGGGACGGGGCTGTGCTGGCCTTCGCCTCTTCGCCGGGCTACGACCCCAACGCCTTCGTCTCGTACAGCGACGAGGAATTTCCAGTGCAGGCGGAGAAGATCCCCGAGTTCAACATCGCCGTGCAGGGGACTTATCCCCCGGGCTCCGTGTTCAAGGTAATCAGTGCGGCCGCTTTCCTGGAATCGGGCCGGGTGGATCCCTCGGAGAAGGTCTTCTGTCCCGGATATTACGACGCCGGGTCCCGCGTCTTCCGGTGCTGGGAAAAAAAAGGCCACGGGCGGATGGATTTTCTCGACGGCCTGGCCAACTCCTGCGACGTCTATTACTACGTCTCCGGACTGCGGGCTGGGCCCCTTTCCATAGAGCGGAAGGCCCGCGAGTTCGGCCTGGGCAGGCCGACGGGCATAAGGCTTCCCGACGAGAAGAGCGGTAATCTTTTCGGCCCTACCCGCCGGGCCATGAGAAAAAGCTACTGGTTCGTAGGCGATACTCTCAACCTCAGCATAGGCCAGGGCGAGACCCTGGTCACGCCCGTGCAGATGGCGGTCATGGCCGCGGCCACCGCCTCCCGCGGAACGCTCTGGAAGCCGTACTACGTGGACAGGATCGTGTCGCCCGAGGGCAAGGTCCTCCTCTCCCGTTCGCCGGAAAAGAACGGGGAGGTCCGGCTTAGCCCGGAGACCTGGGACCTTATCTGGCGGGGACTTAAACAGACCGTGGAAAAGGGCACGGGCCGCCCGGCCAGGATAAAGGGCGCGGAAGTTTACGGCAAGACCGGCACGGCGCAGAACCCTCACGGGGAAGACCACGCCTGGTTCGTGTCTTTCGCGCGCGTCGGCGAAGAGGAGCCGCGCGTGGCCGTGGCCGTCCTGGTCGAGCACGGGGAACACGGCTCCTCCTCCGCCGGCCCGATAGCCAGGAAGGTAATGGAGGCCGCCCTGCGCGACGCGCTGCCCAAGAAGGAACCGCCGCCGTCCCCTCCGCCGGCCGCCGCGGTACCCGCCGTCCCGGCCGCCGCGGCGGTGAAGGTTTCGACCGTCCCGGCGCCGTCGCCGTCGCCGGAACCGGTACTCCTGCCTCTCATGAAGCCGTCCGGCGCCGCCGTCCCGGCCATTCCGGGGGTATCGATCCCGGCGTTCCCGGCGGTCATGCGGCCGGCGCCCCCCGAAGCGCCGGTCCCGGCCGCGGACGAAGAGCCCGATGAAGGCGGGGCGGACTGATGCTCAGCCGCGTGGGACTTAAGAAAGGACGGATGGACTGGGTCATCCTGGCGGCGGCCGCCGGACTCCTTTTTATCGGCACGCTGGCCGTGTTCTCCTCGGTGGGCGTACTGGGCAACTACGAAAGGATAGTGCGCACTCACCTGATCGCCGTGCCGACCGCGCTGCTTTTTTTCTCCGTGGCCTGGAGCCTCAACTACCAGGTCTACCAGGACCAGTGGAAGTTCGTATACGTGCTGGCGCTGATCTTCCTGGGCGGCGTGCTCGTCTTCGGCGTCATGGACAAAGGCGCGCGTTCCTGGTACCGCCTGCCGTTCTTCTCCGTGCAACCTTCCGAGCTGGCCCGCATAGGCCTGATCGTGGCTCTCGCCAATTATCTCGACCGCCGCGGGAGCAAGATGCGTGAATTCCGCGGTTCGCTGGGAGCTCTGCTTCTGTCCATCCCCTTCTTCCTGCTGCTGATGAAGCAGCCGGACTTTTCCGGCATTCTCACCACCTTCCCGGTGGTGCTGGGCATGATCTTCTGCGCGGGCGGCGGAGTCTCCCATATCGCCATCATAATGGGTTACGCGGCCGTCTCGGCGCTGTTCCCCATACTCTGGACGCTGCTGGCGATGAACCCGGAACTGACGCGGAACCCGCTGCTGGGATTCTTCGCCGGGCTCTCCAGTTTCGGCTGGGACACGCTGATATTCGTGGCCGCCGTAGGGGCGCTGGCCTGGTTCGGCTGGTTCCTTTCCGTTAAACTTTACTCTAATATCGCGGGGGTCTTCTTCACCGGCGCGGCGCTGGTGATAGTGCTCGGCTTTTTTTCCGGCATGATGGTAAAGAACCAGATGAAGGAGTACCAGCAGAAGCGGCTGGAGGTATTTCTCTCCCCGGAAAGCGACCCGCGAGGCGCCGGCTACAACCTGATACAGGCCAGGATAGCCATGGGTTCAGGGGGGGTCTTCGGCAAGGGAGTGTTCTCCGGCACGCAGTCCAGGCTCGGATTCGTTCCCGAGCGGCACACCGATTTCATACTCGCCGTGGTGGGCGAGGAGATGGGCTTCTTCGGGACCGGCCTGGTGATGGCGCTTTACCTCACGCTGCTCTACAGGCTCAAAAGCGCCGCCCAGATGGCGAGGGACAGGTTCGGGTACCTGCTGTGCTGCGGCATATTCTCGCTCTACCTGGTGTACTTCCTCATAAATTTCGGCATGCTCCTGGGCTTCGCGCCGGTGGCGGGAGTCCCGCTGCCGCTGGTCTCCTACGGGGGCTCCAACCTGGTGGCCACTTTCTTCGCACTCGGGCTGGCCGAATCGGTCTACTCACGGAGGTACGCGCTGGTATGACCGCGGAAGAGAACAAGCCCGCTCCCGCGATGCGCTGCCGCATGCGCTTCGAACGCCGCGCCGGAGGGGACGCCGGCCGGAGCCATCTCGGGCAGATAAAAGAGCTCAGGGCCCTGGTCTCGGGGTCTGGCCTGGCGTACTACGGCTCCAGGGGCGCCGGGACGGGCACGCCGAAGATGGCCTTCGGCCCGGCCGCCGGGGCGGGTCACGAGAGCCTCTGCGAGTACGCCGACGCGTGGTTCGCCCGCGTCTACCCGGAGGAGGAACTGCGTTCCGTTCTTTCCGCCGGCGCGCCCGGACTGGCGCTCGCCGCTTTGCGGCGCGTGCCGCTGCTCTTCCCCTCTATCGAGGCCAGCGCCGCGGTGGCCCGGTTCGAGCTGGATTTCGTATCGGCCCCTCCCGGCGCGGAGGAGCGGCTGGGAAATTTCCTGTCGGCCCCGGCGTTCACGGCCGAGCGGGAAAAAAAAGGGGAAAAAGTGCGCTACGACCTGAGGCCGGCGGTAGTCTCCGCGGCCTGGCGCGCCGCCGATAACCGGCTGAGCGCGGACCTCAGGCTGCGCGCCGGGGGAAGGCCTGAAGTGCTGGTCTCGGCGCTGTTCGGCCCGGACGCGCCGTCTTTCACCGTGCTCAGAACCGGGCTTTATTGGGAGGATTCGTCGGGAAATTTGAGGGAGATTTTGTAAGTCGCCATCGGCGGGGGACACCATGCGGCATGGTGTCCCAGTCCCATACCGCCGTAGGCAGGAGGATCTTTAACGATCATGGCAAACGAGAAAAAAGTCAGGAAGGAAATATTCGCGAACACCTCTTTCGAGGAGACGCGGATAGCGATAGTGGAGGACGGCCGTATGGCCGAGCTGTTCTGGAAGCGGCAGTCGAGCGGAAACATCGTGGGCAACATCTACAAAGGGGTGGTGGAGAACGTGCTGCCGGGCATCTCGAGCGCGTTCATAAACATAGGCCTGGATAAGAACGCCTATATCTACATCTCCGACGTGCTGGGCAGCCAGCGCGACCCCATCGAGAAACTGCTCAAGAAGGACCAGGAGGTGCTCCTGCAGGTCACCAAGGACGCAATAAGCACCAAGGGCATGAAGGTGACTATGGACGTGTCGCTGCCCGGGCGCTACCTGGTCTTCACGCCGTTCCAGGAGTTCATCGGGGTCTCCAAGAACATAGAGAACGCCGACGAGCGCAAGCGCCTCTCGGACATCATAAAGAAGATCACGACCGACGCCGACATGGGCAAAAAAGGCTGCATCGTGCGCACCGAGGCGGAGGGCGCCTCGGAAGAGGAGCTCGAGCGCGAGCTCAGATTCCTCATACGGCTCTGGGAGTCGATAATCGGCGGCTTCGAGACGGCCAGGCCGCCGGCGCTGCTCCACAGGGACATGGACCTGCCGATGCAGGTGGCGCGGGACATCCTTTCCGAGGATACGGCCATCTATATGCTCGACAATAAGGACGATTTTCAGAACGTGCAGGATTTCGTGATGAAGATCTCCCCGGACCTCAAGGACCGCGTAAAGCTCTACGAGGGCAAGACCCCGCTCTTCAAGGCCTTCAACCTGGAGAAGGGGCTGGAGGAACTGCGCAAGATAAAGGTGGAGCTCCCCAACGGCGGCAGCATCATCATACAGGAGGCCGAGTCCCTCTGCGCCATCGACGTGAACACCGGCCGCTTCACCGGCAGCCGCTCGCAGGAAGAGACGGTGACCCTAAACAACATAGAGGCCGCGCAGGAGATAGCCAGGCAACTGCGTATGCGCAATATCGGCGGGATCATAGTGATAGACTTCATCGACATGAAGAAGGCTTCCAACCGGCAGAAGGTCGTGACCGCCCTGGAGAGCGCGGTGAAGAACGACCGCGCCAAGATACGCATACTCCCCATCACGCGGCTCGGCCTGGTGGAGATGACCCGCGAGCGCAAGCGCGAGAGCACGCTCAGCCTGCTGACCGAGGAATGCCCCGAGTGCCACGGTTCCGGCCGGGTGCTCTCCAGCGAGACCATCAGGATAAAGATCCAGCGCGAGATAGGCAACCTGACCCTGGGCCGTCCCGGCGGGGCGCTGCGCGTGATACTGAACCCGATGCTGGCGGAAATAATCCGGCGCAAGCACTCTCTCATGGAAAAGAACGTGCAGCGCTCGTTCAAGATAGCCGCCGATCCCCAGCTCGCCTGGGAGGATTACAGGATAGTGCTGGAATGAGCGCTTCCACGGATATTAAGGAGAAAGAATGTTCAGGAAAATACTGATACCCCTGCTTTTCGCCGCGGCGGCGGCCCCGGTCTCCGGCGCCGTGGACGAGGCTTCTTTCAGCCGGAACGGGAAATACGTCGGCAAGGTGGAGACCTATTCCTACGGCGGCGGGGTCTATTTCGACGCGGCCCGCCTCTCCCGTTACCTGGGCGGGAAGATCTACTGGTACCCGGTATCGGGCAAACTGGTCTTTCAGCTCAAGGGCAAGAGGGTCCAGGCTTCGGTCAGGAGCGACGAGGTTCGTTTCGATAAAGAGACCTCCGCGATGAAGGCCCCACTGATAGTGCGGGGAGGCAAGTCCTTTCTTTCGAAGGAGTTCTTCGTGTCGCCGGCGTTCAGGGACTGTTTCGGCTTCGCCCTGCGCTACGACGAGGCGGCGAACTCCCTGGAGGTAGTGGAGAAGATGAGCGTGGCCTCGTACAACTACTTCTCCCACAAGGACAAGACCCGCTTCGTGCTGTACCTCAACGAGCCTCTGGATTTCCAGACCTACCAGAAGTCCAATAATCTGGTCCTGCTTGTGGTGAACGGCGGCAGCGTCCCCTCCCCGGAACGGATGACGGTGGAGGACGGCGTAGTGAAAACGATAGACATGACGCAGGACAACAAGGCGCTGCGCATAGGCTTCGCGATGGGAGAGAACGCCGCCGGCTTCAACGCCTTCAAGCTGTCCGGCCCGGACCGGATAGTGCTCGACGTCCTGGCGGAGGCTCCTTCCCAGGGCGCCGTTCAGGCCGCTCCGGCCGCAGAGCCGGCCCCGCCGCCCGCGGAACCCGCGGCCGCCCCCCAGGTCATACCGCCCTCCGCATCAGCGGGGGACGCCATGCGGCATGGTGTCCCAGTACAATCTGCACCCGCGGCTCCCTCGCCGTCAGTGCTGACCCCCGCGCCGGATATCCCGATCCCGGTAGCGCCGGCGCCCGCGCTGGCGCCGGTGACGCCCGGCCTGCCCGACAAGGCGGTTATCGATCCCAAGGCCAGGAAGAAGGTGATAATAGACGCCGGGCACGGCGGCAAAGACCCCGGCGGACGGCGCATCTCAGGCATGAAGGAGAAGGATATAAATCTCGCGGTGGCGAAGGAACTGCGGGAGTTGCTGGAGAAGGAGGGCTTTTTCGACGTTCTGATGGTGCGCACTTCCGACGTCTTCGTCCCGCTGGCGGCGCGCTCCGAGTTCGCCAACAGGCACAAGGCCGACGTGTTCATCTCCCTGCACGCCAACGCCACGCGCCGTCCCGCGGAGCACGGCTTCGAGATCTATTTCATGTCCGAGAACGCGTCGGACCCTATGGCGGCCGAGGTCGCCGACTACGAGAACTCCGTCCTGGACCTTGAGGAAGAGGGGGCCCGCCCCGACCCGGCCGCCATGCTGCTCCATTCGTTGGCCCGCAACGAATACCTCAACGAGGGCAGCCGGCTGGCCGCTTTCGTCGCCCGCGAGTTCGAGAAGCACACCCCGTTCAAGAGCCGCGGCGTCAAGCAGGCCGCTTTCTACGTGCTGCGCGGGACCTACGCCCCGGGAATACTGGTGGAGATGGGGTTCATGACCAATCCGCGCGACCAGAAGAACCTCAGCAGCAGCAGCGTGCAGGCCAAGATAGCCCGCGCCATACAGAATGCCCTCAATAAATACGCCGGGCTGAAGGGCTGGAAGTAGTCGGGCGGCGATCATGAAGAAGAGCGAAAGGACGATAGGGGTTTTCGATTCGGGCCTGGGCGGGCTGACAGTACTGGCGGCCCTGCGCCGCGCTCTTCCGCGCGAGGATTTCATATATTTCGGCGATACGGCCAGGGTGCCCTACGGCACCAAGTCGCCCGAAGCCGTGGCCAGGTTCGCCCGGGAAATAACGGCCTGGCTCGTAGGCAAGAAGATAAAATCGCTGGTGGTCGCCTGCAATACCGCCTCGTCGGTGGCGCTCGACGGCGTCCGCTCGGCGGCAGGCGGGGTGCCCGTCACCGGGGTCATAGAGCCCGGGGCCGCGGCTTTCGCCGCCTCCGGCGGCAGGAAAGTCCTCGTTATCGGCACCGCCGCCACGATCGCCAGCCGGGCCTACGGCCGGGCGCTGCGCCGCGCCGCGCCGGGCGCGCTGGTCACCGAGCAGGCCTGTCCGCTCTTCGTACCCCTCGTGGAGGAGGGCTGGAGCGATCCCTCGCGCGGCCGCCGGGCCGCGTCGCTGACCAGGCTGGCCGCCGAGGAATACCTGTCCCCTTACCGGGGAAAAGGTTACGATTCGCTTATACTCGGCTGCACGCATTACCCGCTGCTCAGGCCGATGATCGCGCGGGTCATGGGCCGTAAAATTAATATAATTGATTCCGCGGAAGCGGCCGCGCTCTCGGTGCGGGCAACGCTGGCCCGTGAGGGCCTGCTTCGCGGCGCCGGCCGCGGTTCCGCCGCTTTCTTCGTCAGCGACGCCCCGGCCCGTTTCGCGTCCCTCGCGGCCGCCCTCCTCGGTATAAAGCCCGGCAAGGTCGGCGTGAAGAGATTCTAGGAGACCGATCCTTATGAAAAAGGTTTTATTCCCGTTGCTGCTGGCGGTCCTGCCGTTTTCGCTTTATTCGCAGCAGAAACCGGCATCTGCCGACAAAGTTGAATCCGCGGTCCTGTCGGCGGCGGCCGAGGATGAGGACGGGACCGTCATGATAGACGGTTCTGAAGCGCCGGCGCCCGTGCAGCATGCCCCGGACCGGGACGCGTACGGAACCGCCGGGTCCGGGGAGTCCAACGCCCTGCCTGCCTCGCTGGGGGACGTGAAAGGGACTTTTGCCGAAGCCGGTCGGAACATGCTGGTGCTGCAGGCCGACGACGGCACCATAAACTTCGTGCAGTTCGTCTTCGGCAGGACGGGGACTTCCTGGAAGATCGTCGGTTCCCTGCCCAGGAGCCTGGAATAACTTTTTCGGAGGTGCTTATGAAACGCAAGGAACTGGTCCGTTATCTCACGCAGCAGGGCTGCGTGCTCTCGCGGGAGGGGGGGAAATACTCCATTTTCACCAACCCCGTCACCGCCAAGGAAGTCCCGGTCACACGGCATACCGAGATCGCCGATTTTACAGTGCGCAAGATCTGCCGCGATCTCAGCGTGGAGCCGCCCAGGTGAAACACGCTCTATCCGTCTGTCTTCTGTTGTCGGCCCTGGCAGCCTGCGCCGTTCCGCGCGTGGACGTGATACAGGTCGGGCCCTGGTTTCAGGCCAGGCACTGGAAACAGGTCGAGGTGTTCACTTCCAAGGAAGAGACCCGCAAGCCCTGGGGCGCCATCGCGGTGATGCACGGCGAGAGGATACGCTACCGCGACCTGAGGTCGTTCGAGCGGTATACTAAAAAAGCGCGGCAGCTGGCCGCGGACATCGGCGCCGACGCCATCATAGTGTCCCCCGAACCTGTAAACGACACCGCCTCCCCTGGTTCTTACAGGGAAGGGCCCACGGGCATGGTGGTGCTCACCGGAGTCGCCATAAAATATGAAGAGAACGTACCTGCGAGAACGCGGCGGGGCCCCTGAACTGAGGGTGGCCTACGACCCCGCCGCGGCCCGCCGATGGCGCGGCCGCGCCGTGGTCATAGACCTTTTCAGGTTTTCCAACACCGTCTGCGCCCTGCTCGAGAGCGGCCGCCGCGACGTACGCGTGTACGAGAACGCGGAGCTGGCCGTGGCGGCCGCGCGGGCTTCAGGCGCCGATATCTTCTCGGAGAAGGACCTCCCGGGCGTGGAAAAATACGATAATTCTCCCGCGACCGCCCTGCGCGGGTCGGACCCTTCCCGCCCGGCGGTTATAGTAACTAATTCCGGGTCCAAGGCCGTCATGGCATGCTCCGCCGCGGCGGAAGTCCTGATCGGCTGTTTCGCCAATTCCGGCGCCCTGCGCGGATATTGCGAGGGGTCCCCCATGGACACTCTTTTCGTTCCCGCCTGTCTTTATTTCGACAGGTCGCACGCGGAAGATTTCTCCTGTGCCCGCTTTCTGGCCGGGGAGATGTCTTACGAAGATGCCGTATCGGAGATCCATTCGAGCGGGCGGCCGCTGGATTTTCTGGCCGGCCGGCCCGGGGGACGGCAGGATCTGGAGATGGCGCTTTCCGGGAACATTTTTTCCGGCGTGCCATCAGCCAGCCACCGCGGGGTATACGCGCCCGTCTTCCCCGCCGCGGCCGGGGGGAAGAAGTGAAACGCCCGGAGGCCGTGGTCCTTTTTTCCGGCGGGCTCGATTCGACCGTAGCGCTGTGCTGGGCGCTGTCGGAGGGCTACAAGTGCAGCGCCGTTTCTTTCGCCTACGGCCAGCGCCACTCCCGGGAGAACCGCAGCGCCAGGGCCATAGCCCGCCGGCTGCGCGTAAAGCTCTACGACATAAAGCTCGATTTCCCCTGGTTCGGTTCCAGTTCGCTGGTCGGAGACCGGGGCCGGTTGCCCGAGCAGAAGCTTTCCGCGATAGGCCGCCCCGGGGAGATACCTTCGACCTATGTGCCCGGCCGCAACCTCGTTTTCGCTTCCGCCGGATTATCCCTGGCCGACGCCATAGGCGCGCGCGCCGTAGTACTCGGGCCCAATGTCGTCGACTATTCCGGCTACCCCGACTGCCGGCCCGCCTTCTACCGCGCGCTGGAGAAAGCCGCCGCTTTCGGCACCCGACAGGGCGACAAGGGGGAGCGGATAAAGCTCTTCACTCCCCTCATAAAGCTCAGCAAGGCGGGCATAGTCCGGCTGGGCGTGAAGCTGAAGGCCCCACTTGCCCTGACCTGGTCCTGTTACGCCGGCGGCCGGCGTCCGTGCGGCCGCTGCGATTCCTGCAAACTGCGCGCCA